>NZ_JBOFLP010000311.1:0-36802 GCF_051657925.1 Chroococcidiopsis sp. | reverse complement strand
TGGTACTGCCAATTTTGGCTCCAATTCCTGGGGCTAGTTTTGCCACGCAGACTATAGCTAGTACAATTTTCCTTGGAATAGTGGCAGCTGTAGCGTTTGCTGTGACTCAGTCTCTAAGAGGGAAATATGCAGAAATTCCTGCTCTCTCTGATGCAGTTCACATGCAGGTGAGATAGATATTTTGTCATCGGTCATTAGTCATTGGTCATTGGCGCTTTGAGTGCAAGAGACTTATCTATTTTCTGAAAGTCGATTGCACATTTTACTGCTCTGAACAATCTTGTCGCTTTCGTCATGAAAGAATTATAAGTTTTGAATTGTCGATTCAGAATTCTCGTTGGCGTACCTTAAAATTACAGTATTTTCTAAGCGACCAATCCCTTCAATCTCAACACGGATGCGATCGCCTGCATTCAGCGCTCCTACCCCAGGAGGAGTTCCAGTCAAAACGACATCCCCAGGTAACAGCGTCATGACTTGACTGATGTATGAGACGAGGACAGATGGAGAATAGACCATTTCTTCGATGCTGGCAGATTGTACGGGTTGGGGGTTGTCGTTTAAAAATGTCTGTAGCTGGGCAGATGGATTGATTTCTCTGACGATCCAGGGACCAAGGGGGCAAAAGGTATCAAATCCCTTGGCTCGCGTCCACTGACTGTCCTGCCTTTGTAAATCTCGCGCCGTGATATCGTTGGCGATCGTGTAGCCCCAAATTTTTTTCTGTGCTTGTTCTGGCGTACAATCTGACGTGCGATCGCCAATCACTAAAGCTAATTCTCCTTCATAGTCTACCCGTCTCGACTGTTGCGGGTATTTAATTTCCGTCGCCGTGGCAATTACTGCTGAAGGTGGCTTCAGAAACAACAAAGGTTCCTTCGGTACGCTTGAACCCATTTCTGCTGCATGTTCCACGTAGTTTTTACCCACTGCTACGATTTTGGAGGGAGCGCAAGGTGCGAGAATCTGATATTCATCTGGTGTTAAGCTTTCCTCCGTAGGCTGTCCTTGTAGCCAAGGCGGAGCATCTAATAGCAGAACTTCCAAGCTAAGTTGGAGTATGCCGTAGTGGGTGCGTCCCTCTAAAGATTGAACTCGAATGTAGCGTTGCGCCATAAAGTGTTATTAGATACCTGATCGTTTACTCTACCGTTTGAGCGTGAATTTTTGTGTTGATAGTTTTACAAAGCATTTTTTCATTGGTCGAGAGGAAGTGGGAAGTGAGTCGTGAGTCGTGAGTGACTAGTGGCTGGACTCAATTCTTGTCCCCGGTTCCATTAGCCACTAGTCACTAGCCACTGATAACTGATGACTACTTAATAGTTTGTGCGATCGCAATGTCAATCGATTTAAGAAATACAAATTCTGCTTGTGCCTCTATTTTGGTAGAAACATGGCGACGGTTGGGACTCACTACTGCTGTCATTTGTCCTGGTTCGCGTTCTACCCCACTGACAATTGCTTTCGTGCAAGCCTCAGAAGTTGAGGCAATTTCCGTGTTAGATGAGCGTTCTGCTGCCTTTTTCGCCTTGGGAATTGCTAAACAAACGAGTAAACCTGTAGTTGTCGTCGTCACCTCCGGTACGGCTGGAGTTAACTGCTATCCCGCGATCGTGGAAGCAAGGGAAAGTCGAGTGCCTTTAATAGTTCTAACAGCCGATCGACCTCCTGAATTGAGACACTGCCATTCTGGACAAACGATCGATCAGTTAAAGTTATTTGGCTCTTATCCTAACTGGCAAGCAGAATTAGCTCTACCATCTTTAGAAATCTCGACACTAAGATATTTGCGCCAAACAGCGATTTATGCATGGGAACGGGCGCTATACCCCGTCTCCGGTGTCGTTCATCTCAATATACCTTTTCGCGATCCCCTCGCACCCATACCCGATGGCAATAATTCTGAATTTATATCTTCCCCACTAGAATTAGAAGACTTTTTTGCTGGGATCGAAACCGGTTCCCGTGCGTCCGTACCGCAGTGCGCTCCTACGACTCCCGACTCCCGTACGGGCGGGTTTGGAAACCCGCCCCTACCGACTCCCCCTCTTCACGAGTGGGCGCAAATTCACCGAGGAATTATCATCGCTGGTATTGCCCAACCACAGGACCCGCGAGAATATTGTGGGGCGATCGCTCAACTTGCTAAAACAGTGAAATTCCCAGTTCTAGCAGAGGGGTTATCTCCAGCCAGAAATTATGCTGAACTCAATCCCTATCTCATTTCTACCTACGATTTAATTCTTCGGCAACCGCAACTAGCAGATAAACTCAAGCCTGATGTGGCGATCCAAATCGGAGAATTGCCTACAAGTAAAGAATTACGTAGTTGGCTCGATCGCACTCAACCGCAGCGTTGGATTGTCGATCCTAGCGACCAAAATCTAGACCCTCTACATGGCAAAACGACTCATTTGCGCCTTTGTGTGGAACAGTTAGCTCAAATCTATCCTACAAAGCCAAAGCTACCTAGCGACTATCTTCAGCTATGGTGCGACTTAGAGACTAAGGTGAGAGGTGTTGTAGATGGGGCGATCGCAAATCTGAATCAGCCGTTTGAAGGTAAGGTAGCTTGGATGCTCTCTCAAATACTCCCCCCTGGTACGCCACTGTTTATTGCCAATAGTATGCCCGTGCGCGATGTAGAATTTTTTTGGATGCCTAGTAATTCTGGCGTGCGACCTTTTGTGAATCGAGGCGCAAATGGCATTGATGGTACTTTATCTACTGCTTTAGGAATTGCCCATCACAATCAAAGCAGCGTCATGCTAACTGGAGACTTAGCTTTATTGCACGATACTAATGGCTTTCTCATTGGCAAAAAACTTAAGGGTCATTTAACAATTGTGCTGATTAATAACAATGGTGGCGGAATTTTTGAAATGCTGCCAATTTCTCAGTTCGATCCACCCTTTGAAGAGTTTTTTGCTACGCCACAAGATATTAATTTTGCTTGCCTTTGTCAGACTTATGGTGTAGAACATGAATTAATTGCGACTTGGGAAGATTTGCAACAAAGACTAAAGTTTTTACCAGCAAGCGGAATCCGAGTTTTAGAGTTGAGAACGAACAGAAAAGCTGATGCTCGATGGCGACAAGAAAATTTAGCAAAATTTGTCAAAGGAATTTGAAGTTAGACATTGATCGTTTGTCATTCGTCATTTGTCATTTGTCATTGGTAAATCTCCCAAATTTCTGATAACTGATAACTGATAACTGATGAAAAGAATTTCTGCTACCTTAGCGGTCTTAATTGCGATCGCAACAGTTATACCGACTCAGGCTCAAACAACAAGAGAGCTGAAGTATTTTCGCAGTAGTTTTTATAAAAACAACCCATCAGACTGTAAGATTTTTTATCCCGTTCCAGTTGGTGCAGTCCCTAGCCGCAAAGCAAAAGATGATACTTGCTTACCACCACCATTAGCAATTATTCCTGGGTATGGGAAAGACTATACGCGCTTAATGAAAACAGGAATTCGAGCTGGAATTAGGGGTGATTACAATACGGCTTTAATTAACTTTCGTCGCGCTCAACAAATTGAGATTTCTAAAGACCATCTGGGCTATACTAATCGCGAGGCGTTGAGGGGAATTAATGGAGCGATGGTAGCCCAAAGATATCAAATAGAACCTCATCCAGTGAAAAGACTCACGCCAAAATTTTTCTGGTACTACTGGACTGGTACGGGCGATCGCGGTAACTGGGGTAGGAATATTATCGAGCATCGACGGTAAATCTTGCCCTTAGGGAGCATCCTACAAAGCGCAAATTGCTCTTTCTCATCTGCTCCCTATTCCCTGCGATATTGGTTTTCTAAAAATCAGCATGAAAAACTTAATAAACTTGAGAAAACCTTACCATCAATATCATTATTACAATTAACCCAGTTATCCAAACCAATAGCGAACCCCAACTCAAAGAATTTTGGTTGAATTGCTGCGATACGCCTTTTACCAGTCTATTTAAATTTGCCATATTATTTGTATACTCCGAAACTATGTATCTTACAATACTGAAACTTTTTTGTATATTTAGATCGAAATAGCAATGAAACTTAGTTAATAGAAATAAAAGTTCAAATATAACTCAGGCTTCAATCCATGATTTTAAGCTGAGGTAGTGTTACTCAGCTTGAGAAAGCCTTGCATTACAAAGGAGAAATAAGAAAGGGTGGGATGTTGCCTTAGCACTATACAAAACACGCATGTGCTAGTACAATTGTACTAATACGTAGAGGGATATAATCCTGATGAAGTTCTCTAAGCTCGATCTGGGTAATCTTGTAGCTGTCGGTCATTCAGATGGTTATTTAGGACTGTTAATCGACCGAGGAGATGAGTTTGAGTTAGTGGAAGTTCCCGCCCCGATTGAGGCTTATGAAGGTTTGCAACACGTCAATTCATTAGTTAATACTAATGCATTACCTGCTGCATCTGAACCTCTAAAAATGCTACCAGTTCAGTCTACAATGGCAACATTAATTGGTTATGACTGCAACGATCGCATTTTACAAGTTGAGTTTAGCAGTGGCAGCGTATATCAATATGTGGATGTAGAACCGGAAACTTGGGAAGCTTTACAAGAAACCGATTCTTTAGGAAGATTTTATAACAACAATATTAAAGGTCAATACGATTGCCAGCGAATGGACTATATCGACTGCGATTACAGCGAAGAAGAATGTTGCTAGACTGGCTATATTATTTAAATTTTTGGCGACTTTATGAGTTATTGAAAGGTAATGAAGGAAGATATAAACCGAGCGACCTTTAGAAAATATCTCAATAATGGAAGTCTTAATTCGCCAGCTTCAAGAAAGCGAAATACCCGCAGCAGATCGCATTTTTAGATTAGCTTTTGGCACTTTCATAGGATTGCCCAATCCAATGGAGTTTGGAGGTGATGCAAACTTTATCCAAAGTCGCTGGTACGCAGAGCCATCAGCTGCTTTTGTAGCGATCGCAGATAGCATTATAGGATCTAATTTAGCAACTCGTTGGGGCAGTTGCGCATCTTTTGGTCCTCTCAGCGTCCATCCCGATTGGTGGAACCAGAAAATTGCCCAACGTCTGATCGAACCAGTTGTAGAATGCTTCAATACATGGAACATTCAGCAGGCGGGTTTATTTACCTTTCCTAACAGTCCTAAGCACCACGCACTGTATCAAAAATTTGGATTTTGGCAGCGGTTCTTAACTGTAATTATGGCTAAACCCGTACAACAATCTCAACCAGTGCCGCAAGTCATCAGATATTCTCAAATGGATCGAGAACAGCGATCGAGCATTTTAAAAGCAAGTCTTACTCTTACAGATAGCATTTTTGCAGGTTTAGATCTGTCTCAAGCAATTATTGCTGTAGATACGCAAAAAATAGGCGACACGGTTTTCTTTTGGGATGAGAAAAGTTTAGCCGGATTTGCTGTTTGTCATTGCGGTGCGGGGACTGAAGCGGGAAGCGAGACTTGCTATGTTAAATTTGGGGCTGTGCGCTTGGGGCAGAATGTAGAGAAACGATTTGAACAATTACTAGATCTATGCGAAACTTTGACCGTACAGATGAGTATGTCGCGCTTAGTCACTGGGGTGAATACGAGTTGTCATGAAGCATATCGCCGGATGATAGCGCGTAGTTTTCGGACTGAGATTACTGGAGTTGCAATGCACAGACCGAATCAGCCAGGATATCATCGCTCTGACGTATTTGTTTTAGATGATTGGCGTTAATATAATACTTACATTCGAGCTAGAAATACTCGCTTTTAGGTGTCATTAGTCATTAGTCATTAGTCATTTATTGGAACGCGCTTAATGCTGAATTATAAGGTGGGCAATGCCCCCCCCTACGCTTGGATTTTATATTAGCAGATGATTCCGTGCGTGCCGAAAAATATCGGATCGAGATGCAACTTGTAGGAGATCGGTGGAAAATTGTTTGGGCAGGTACTCAGGTAAAATGCCAATTGGGAAGAGGACAGAGTGGATGGTCAAAGCAGCCTTGTAGTTAATCATTCCAAACCTTCAGGTAGTGCGATCGCCTCAATTAATGGTGTAATAGTTTGAGGGGAAAGTACGTCTTCTACTACTGCAAACCCTTGTTTTGCGATCGCTCGTTGCAAGTCTTTCATTTTATTTGTGAGCGATCGCGGTTTTTGAATGTGTCAGATGTTGTAAATAGCATATAGATTTAATTAAAGTAAAGTTACGCTAAGTTTCATCATGAGTAAGCTGATTGTCATTACGGGGGTAAGTCGCGGTTTGGGGCTTGCCATGACAGAAGGATTCGTTCAAGCCGGACATACAGTTGTAGGTTGCGCCCGTTCTGAGACGGCTGTAGAGAAACTACGTCAACAGTATAATTCGCCGCACGATTTTGCGGTAGTAGACGTTGCCGATAACCAGCAGGTGCAAACTTGGGCAGAACAAGTACTTTCGCGTCACGGCGTGCCAGATTTACTAATTAATAATGCGGCGATAATTAATCCTCTAGCCCCACTTTGGCAAATTCCCGTTGAAGAATGCGATCGCCTCATCGATGTCAATATCAAGGGAGTCGTAAACGTTATCCGTCACTTTGTCTCCGCCATGAAGGAGAAAAATCGGGGTGTTATCGTCAACTTGAGTTCTGGTTGGGGTCGTTCCACTTCCCCAGAGGTTGCGCCCTATTGTGCGTCAAAATGGGCGATTGAGGGACTGACTAGGGCTTTAGCACAGGAATTACCTGCTGGGATGGCAGCAATTCCCCTCAACCCTGGCATTATTCATACAGATATGTTGGAAATTTGTTATGGAGAGGAAGCAGCAGCTTATACTGCGATAAAAGATTGGGTCAAGCAAGCCGTACCATTTCTACTCAAATTGAGTGCAAAGGATAATGGTATGCCGTTGACGGTTCCGGTTTGAGGAAGTCAAAAGTTAAAAGTCAAAAGATCTAAGAATTACGCAGTCGATCTCCCAACTGAGTTAAAAAGGGGGCATTAATCTCTCCCTTTTTAAGGGGGGCTAGGGAGGATCGAGATCTAAAACATCAAATGCGTAACTCCCGACATCTAAGAGTTGAAATTGAGATGTAACAATAGCTGGTTATGAGTAAAGTTTTAGATGTGCCTCTTTCGATAGAAGTTGCCAAACGGATTAAGAGTAAAGCAACCAAGTGTTTTGATAATGCCTATAAAGCGGCGCTGTTGATGGAGGAATCAGTCTACGTGCAGGGCTTTTTAGTCTTTGCCAGCGCGCCGTGTGAAATGGTAGAGTATGGCTGGCTCGAATTAGGCGATCGCATTGTCGATCCGACGTTTCCCCATCTGGATCGCCACATTGAAACACTCTATTACTTTCCCGCCCAGCGCCTCACCGTGTCACAACTCAAGGCAACCATAGAAGAGTCAAAAGAAGATTACCCAGAAGACGACCCCTTACCAGTCTACGGAGAAGCGCCTTACGAGTATTATGGCGATGTCATGCTAGGTGGTGCTGATTATGCCGCAGCATTCAAAGACGCTGAGGCAAAGTGCCGAGAAATCGACTTTGAGGTTAACGGTTAACAGTTGACGGTTAACCGTTAACCTCTTTAACCTTAATAACTATCGTTATCGTTAGCTGTCTGCATTTCTAGTAGGTGGTTGGCGTGATTGAGTCGATTGGCGATCGCCTGTCGCCAGACAAGTTCCACTTCTGGATCTGCCAATACTTCTTGAGCCAGTTGTCTGTAAACAGCACTAGTGGCAGCATTAACCTGTTCTAGCAGTCTGAGGTTGTGATAGATAGTTCTGGGGGAAATTTTTGTCATACGGTAGTTGGTAGTTGGTAATTGGTTACTTTACTCACTGCTCCCTGCTCCCTATTCCCTGCTCCCTATTAATAAGGTAAATCCGTGCTACCCATGAGATAGAGGTCGCACTCGCGGGCTGCGCCGCGACCTTCGTTGAATGCCCAGACGACTAAGCTTTGTCCGCGCCGACAATCGCCAGCCGCGAAGACTCCAGGGATGCTGGTAGCATATTTACCATAGTCGGCTTTGATATTGCTGCGGGGGTCGCGATCGAGTCCGAGGGTATCAATTAGGGGTTGTTCGGGTCCGAGGAAACCCATCGCCAGCAAGACGAGTTGGGCGGGTATGACTCTTTCCGTACCTGGGACTTGCTGCGGAACAAACTGCCCTTTGTCGTTTTTCGTCCACTCTATTTGTACCGTGTGGACGGCTTTGACGCAGCCGTTCTCGTCGCCCTCAAACTTGGTCGCAGTGGTGATATATACGCGGGGATCAGCACCAAATTTAGCCGCAGCTTCTTCCTGCCCGTAATCCATTTTGTAGATTTTGGGATATTCGGGCCACGGGTTATTTGCGGCACGGGTAAGGGGTGGCTGAGGCATAATTTCCAATTGGACGATGCTGTTACAACTGTGGCGGATCGACGTGCCGACGCAATCAGTTCCAGTATCGCCACCACCAATAATCACGACATCTTTATCAGCAGCAGAGATGAAATTATCGCCTCTGTGGTTATCTAGAATTGCTTGGGTGTTGGCAGTGAGGAAATCCATTGCGAAGTGAATTCCCTTCAATTCTCGTCCTTCGATAGGTAAGTCGCGGGGTTTGGTCGCACCGACACAGAGGACTACAGCATCAAATTCTTTTAGAAGGGTTTCCGCCAGAATATCTTTACCAATTTCAGTATTGCAGACAAACTGCACGCCTTCCTGTTCCAAAATCTTGAGGCGGCGCTGGACGACTTCCCGCTTGTCGAGTTTCATGTTGGGAATACCATACATCAGCAATCCGCCAGGGCGATCGGCACGTTCAAATACCGTGACCCAATGTCCTGCCGTATTGAGTTGTGCTGCGGCACACAGTCCCGCCGGACCCGAACCGACAACGGCAACTTTTTTACCCGTGCGCTTTTCTGGGGGGTGAGGTTCGATCCAACCTGCCTCCCAACCTTTATCGGCGATCGCATTCTCAATATTTTTAATTGTCACGGGAGGATTATTAATTCCCAGTACGCAAGCACCTTCGCACGGTGCGGGACAGACGCGACCTGTAAATTCGGGAAAATTGTTGGTTTTGTGGAGGCGATCGAGGGCTTCGCGCCAAAGTCCGCGATAGATCAGGTCGTTCCACTCAGGAATCAAATTATTAATCGGACAACCGCTTGCCATGCCACTGATGACCGTACCTGTGTGGCAAAACGGAACGCCACAATCCATACAACGTGCGCCTTGGGTGCGAAGTTTCTCCTCTGGCATGTGGATGTGAAACTCGTCCCAGTTCTGGATACGATCGATTGGCGAAATTTCTGAAGCTACTTCGCGGAGATATTCGATAAAGCCTGTTGGTTTGCCCATAGTTTAAAGGTGGTGCGTGGTGCGTGTCGAGCGGGTGTAGGGTGTGGGGTGTAGGGTGTAGTGGATTGTTAACTGGTCAGGAGTCACTGGTCACTGGTCACTGGTTACTGGTCACTGAATTAGCTGCCACCGATGCGGGAGACATCGCGGGCGTTTTCTTCAAAGGCGGCGGTGAGTGCGTCGTCACCACTTAAGCCGGAGGCGATCGCTTGCTGTAAGGCTTGCAGTACGCGCTTGTAGTCCCTTGGCATCACCTTGACGAATTTGGCGATCGCCTCTTCCCAACTGGCGAGAACTTGCTTTGCTTTCTGGCTGTGGGTGTAGTCGGCGTGTTTCTGAATCATTTGCCGCACGATCGCGATTTCTTCCGGATCTTCGAGTCTTTCTAGTCCTACCATTTGCGTGTTGCAATGGGTTGCAAAGTCGCCTGCCTCGTCGAGGATGTAAGCAATACCACCACTCATCCCTGCGGCAAAGTTGCGTCCGGTAGTACCTAAGATGACGACTTTACCACCAGTCATGTATTCGCAGCCATGATCGCCTACGCCTTCCACAACGGTATTGACACCGGAGTTACGCACGCAGAAACGTTCTCCCGCCACACCGGAAATATATGCCTCGCCACTGGTTGCACCGTAGAAGGCAACATTACCGATGATGATGTTTTCTTCTGGGATTAATGTAGACTCTACAGGTGGATAAACAATAATTTTGCCACCACTGAGTCCTTTGCCCAGGTAATCGTTGGCATCACCTTCGAGTTCTAGAGTTACGCCTTTGGGGACGAATGCACCGAAGCTTTGTCCTGCACTACCTTGGAAATGTAGGTGTACGGTGTCTTCAGGTAAACCATCCCAATGACGTTTGCTGATTTCGTTTCCGAGGATCGTGCCGACGACGCGATTGATATTTTTAATCGGTAGAGTGGCTTTGATTGGTTTACCGCGTTCGATCGCCTCTTGACATAATTCCAGTAATACTGTCATGTCGAGGGACTGTTCTAAACCGTGGTCTTGGGGAATTTGACAGTAACGCCCGACTTCTGCACTTACTTGCGGTTGGTAGAGAATCTTTGACAAGTCGATGCCTTTTGCTTTCCAATGGGCGATCGCTTGTTTTGCCTCTAGTACCTCAGTGCGACCCACCATTTCATTGAGCGTGCGGAAACCGAGTTGTGCCATAATTTCTCGTACTTCCTGGGCAATGAACTTCATAAAGTTAACTGCATGTTCTGGATCGCCCGTGAAGTTTTGCCGCAGTTGTGGGTCTTGTGTCGCTACCCCCACTGGACAGGTGTTGAGGTGACAGACGCGCATCATAATACAGCCGAGGGAAACGAGGGGTGCGGTGGAAAAACCAAACTCCTCTGCACCCAAGAGTGCTGCTACAACAACATCGCGTCCCGTCTTCATCTGTCCATCTGTTTCGACAACGATGCGCGATCGCAAATTATTCAATACCAACGTCTGATGTGTTTCTGCTAAGCCCAATTCCCAAGGTAGCCCCGCGTGTTTAATTGAAGTCTGCGGCGAAGCACCCGTACCACCATCAAAACCAGAAATCAGTACCACATCAGCGTGCGCTTTGGCAACCCCTGCGGCAATTGTTCCCACGCCAACCTCAGAGACTAACTTGACACTGATCCGTGCTTGACGGTTGGCATTCTTCAAATCGTGAATTAACTCGGCAAGGTCTTCAATCGAGTAGATATCGTGGTGTGGTGGGGGTGAAATTAATCCTACCCCTGGCGTGGAGTGACGGACTTTGGCAATTGAGGGGTACACCTTGCGTCCTGGTAACTGTCCGCCTTCCCCTGGTTTTGCCCCCTGCGCCATCTTAATTTGCAGTTCCCTCGCTTGGGACAAATACAAGCTTGTCACGCCAAAACGACCGGAAGCAACTTGTTTGATGGCACTATTTTTCGAGTCACCGAGATCGTTCGTCCAGGTATATCTTTCTGGATCTTCGCCACCTTCCCCAGTATTAGATTTACCACCAATCCGGTTCATGGCGATCGCCAGGGTTTCGTGCGCCTCTTTGGAAATTGAGCCATAACTCATCGCCCCTGTCTTGAAGCGCTTCATAATCGCTTCAATTGGTTCGACTTCTTCAATTGGGAGTGGTTGACGTGCTTTAAATTGCAATAGTCCGCGTAGGGTGAAAAACTGCTGATTTTGCTCGTTTACCAGGGTGGCGTATTGCTTGTAACCGTCGTAATTTCCTTCACGGACGGCTTTTTGCAAAGTATGGATAGTCTGCGGACTAAATAGATGCGCTTCACCTTCTTTGCGCCATTGATATTCACCTCCAACATCCAGCGTATGTCCGTTGGTGGGACGGTCTGGGAAAGCATGATTGTGACGTAAAATTGCTTCTTTGGCAATAACTTCTATATCCGCACCCTCAATCCGCGATGCCGTCCAGGTGAAATACTTGTCAATTACTGATTGGTTTAGCCCGATGCCTTCAAAAATTTGCGCCCCGCGATAGCTTTGTAGGGTAGAAATGCCAATTTTGGAGGCAACTTTAACTACGCCTTTGGTTGCAGCTTTGACGTAATTCTTACACGCGGTTTTAAAATCGACATCGAGTAGCGAACCCTGTTGGATTAAACTTTCAATCGTCTCAAACGCCAGATAAGGATTGATTCCACCGCAACCGTAACCGAGTAACACAGCGTAATGGTGTACCTCACGCGGTTCTCCCGATTCTAGTACAATTCCTACCCGCGTCCGCGTTCCCGTGCGAATTAAATGGTGATGCAAGCCAGAAACCGCTAGTAATGCTGGAATGGGGGCATTATTTCGATCTACACCGCGATCGCTCAGGATAATAATATTTACACCAGAGGTAATCGCTTTGTCAGCTTGGCTGCAAATGTTCTCCAGTGCTGTTTCTAACCCCTTCGCCCCATCTTTCGGATTGAATAGGATGGGAATCGTAATTGAATGAAAATTGTCTTCGTCGATATATTTCAGTTTTGCCAACTCTTCATTACTGAGAATCGGCGTTTTCAATTCAATTAATCGACAGCTTTCTGGTTCTGGTTTGAGTAAATTTCGTTCCGAACCAATTGTCGTTTCTGCCGAAGTGATAATCTCTTCCCGAATTGAATCAATCGGTGGGTTCGTTACCTGAGCAAATAGCTGTTGAAAGTAATCGTAAAGCAATTTGGGACGGTCGGATAAGATAGCCAACGGCGTATCCGCACCCATTGCGCCTACCGCTTCCACTCCATCCTTCGCCATCGGAGTCAACAGCAGCCGCAATTCCTCAAAAGTGTATCCGAAAGCCATTTGGCTTTGGATGAGGTTGTGGGGTGTGGGGTGTGGGGTGTGGGGAGATGAATTAATTGCGTCCGAATTCCGAATTCCGAATTCTGACAACGCCACCATATGCTTATCCAACCATTCCCGATACGGATGTGCGGTGACGATTTGGTGTTTGATTTCTTCGTCGGCAATAATCCGTCCTTGTGCCATATCTACCAGAAACATCCGTCCTGGTTCCAAGCGTCCTTTCGACGCTACACGTTCTGGTTCAATTGGCAATACACCCGCTTCGGATGCCATGATTACCAAGTCGTCTTTGGTGACGTAATATCGTGACGGACGCAAGCCATTTCTATCGAGTACTGCGCCAATTGTCGTTCCATCGGTAAAGGCGATTGAGGCGGGACCATCCCACGGTTCCATTATGCAGGAATGATATTTATAAAATGCCTTTTTCTCCTCACTCATTGACTCATGCGCCGTCCACGGTTCGGGGATCATCATCATCACCGCATGAGGGAGCGATCGCCCTGCCAGTGTAAGCAACTCTAGCACGTTGTCAAAGATCATCGAGTCGCTGCCGTCCATATTGATGACTGGCTTTAGCTTCTCTAAATCCTCGCCAAATAATTCTGACTCAAACAAAGATTGCCGCGCGTGCATCCAGTTGATATTACCGCGCAGTGTATTAATTTCACCATTATGAGCGATGTAGCGATAAGGATGCGATCGCTCCCAACTGGGAAATGTATTTGTACTAAAACGAGAGTGTACCAGTGCCAACGCACTTTCTAAATCCGGATCTTGTAAGTCGGGGTAATATTGCCCTACCTGTACGGGCATTAACATTCCTTTGTAAACAATTGTGCGGCAAGAAAGACTCGATGGATACCAGTACGGATCGATCTGCGTGGTGCGAATTTCGTTTTGAGAACGTCTGCGAATAACGTAGAGTTTGCGATCGAAATCTGTTTCAGTGGTTAAATTATCAGCGCGTTGGATGAAAACTTGCTGTACGAATGGTTCGCTAGCTTTAGCGGTGTTACCTAATGAGGAGTTGTTTGTCGGTACGTCGCGCCAACCGAGGACTTTTTGACCTTCCTCTGCCACAATTTTCTCAAATAGCTGCCGACTCTGCTCCCTGACTGCGGCATCTGGCGCGCAATAGATGATACCAACGCCATAATGTCCTGCTTCTGGCAGGTTAATATTTTTTGCGGCTGCAACTTTTTTGAGAAATTTATGCGGAACTTGCAAGAGAATTCCAGCGCCATCGCCTGTATTAATCTCGCTACCACACGCGCCACGGTGATTGAGATTTAACAGAATTGTGAGTGCTTGTTCTACAATTTCGTGCGATTGTTTGCCCTTCATATGAACGATGAATCCTACACCGCACGCATCATGCTCGAACTGTGGATCGTAAAGTCCCTGTTTTGGTGGTAGTTGATTGCTATTCATAATTGGCGATTTATCCGTGGCAATGAAGGGTCGTGATGAAATTGGAAGTCGGCAGTCGGAAGTTATTGACAGGAATATGGGGTGTAGGAAGTTTACACCCGATCGTGAAGGCGCATTCTAATTTGCATTCTCTAACGAGTAGAGATGTAAATGTTCAGCTCTTAAGGAAATTATTAGTTATCTGTTGTAGTAGAGGCGCATAGCTATGCGCCTCTACTAATTTCTGAAACACTTGTTAACGAAAAATCTCAATTCTTTAAATTTCAATTCTTTAAATTTCACGATCGCAAAACCACTTGAAATTAAATCAATTTTGGTTCCGATTTCCCTCTGAAGACAGCCTTCGCGATCGCACGATCGCTAATTGACTAATTTTATTTTTGACTTCACAGGCAAAATCGACTCCTACAAGAAGCTTATTGTATCGATTCTTACGAAAAACGCGATCGCTTTTGATATTAATTTTCGTAACTATCTCAGGGTTAAAAAACGCCACTACTCTTTGTGACTCAATTGCATGTCAATATATACTGACATCTGAAAATGTCAAGACATTTGCACGCTGCGATCGACCAATAGCTGTTTAAAGGCAGCTGTAGAGCAGATGATACATTTTGAACTTGGTAGCGATATTGGAGCAACAATGGAGTTCGAGCTATATATTTATAGTTATGAGTAGCTGTCTCACTGGCAGAATAGGAAAGATAGTTGAATTGTGCTGTCAGCATGATTGACTTGAGACGATGAACGACGACTTGCAATTGCTGTATGTCGCGTTCGGTAAATTGTCGCTGTTGGAGCGAACCAACGTGTAGAACCCCAACCATATCGTCTTGCATTGGTAAGGGAACGCCAACGAGCGATCGCAGTCCTTTCTGCCGTAAAATCGGACTGACAATCTCCTCTTCCAATAGATTGTCAGTTACCATTGATTTCCTACTTGCAGCAATTCTACCTGCAATACCCTGACCTATAGGAATACGAATTTTTTGTGTAATTTCTTCTTCAAGTCCGACGGTAGCATATACGAGCAAATTTTCCCGATCTTCATCTGGTAGTAGGAGTGTAGCAGTGTCCACAGACATATACTCTCGCAGCCATGCCAATAGCTTGGTGAAGGCGGTTGCCAGCTGTTGTTTGTTACCTACGTATTTTTCGCCCACAGCCACATTCCATCCCTTATAAGGTATGGGAAAGTTATTGTAGTCTGCCCACAGAACCATAGAACTACCCTAAATTGAAACTGAAGTATAAATCTTAACTTGACAAAAATAACATTTTTACTTGGGTTATTATACTCAGGTTGAAGCATATGTTCCTATGCCAAAAGTAGTACTTCATATTAGTTGAGAGTGACTAGTGGCTGGTAGCTAGATGCTGCTGACGTGCGGAAGAGCGACTGGTTTGTTAGAGAATCAAGTCTGAATCTTTTCTAATCTCGTACCGCAAGCTTTACAAAACCGAGCATCAGCATCGTGCAATGCTAGCCCACAAGTAGGACAATTTGTCTCTACCCGATCTGATGTTTTGACTAATTGTTTAATTAAATCGCCTAATTGCCAAGGAATTAGGGCAATTCCAGTTAAAATCATCAGAACTGTGAGAAATCTTCCTGCTTGAGAAATAGGAGTTACGTCACCAAATCCTACAGTTGTCATCGTGACAACTGAGAAATACACTGCATCCAAAAAAGTATGAAATACTTTTGGATTGATAGAATGCTCGGCTTGATAAATCAACCCTGAATAAACAAAAACGATCGCAAATAAAGTAAATAAAATTCTAGCAAATATAACGCTGTCTTCTGTTCCAATGCGACCGAAGAAAGTTCTCCCTTGCAGAAAACGAACTAATTTTAAAATACGGAACCATCGCAGCAAGCGAATATAACTAAAGTTAACATCTACAATTCCTGAAAAGATCGGCAGAATTGCCATCAGATCGATAATAGAATAAATACTGAAAACATATTGCAGTCTATTTTCCGCGCACCAAAGCCGCAACAAGTATTCTAGAGTAAAAATGAAAATAATGAGCGTATCAAAAAAATCGAGTAGGCTGCGAATTGCGGTAGGAATTTGATATGTATCGGCAACAAAAATAGCAGAAGATAGTAGGACTAGACCTGTAATAATTAAAGTAGTTGTCCGACCTGCGGGCGTTTCAATATCTTCTAAATAAAATCCTACACGCTGTTTGAGTAACATGACACAGATGACACCTGAAGATTTTATGCGATTAGCTTTGGTAGAAGCAAAACAGGGCGATTCTCCTTACGGTGCTGTAATCGTCAAAGATAACGAAGTCGTAGCTAAAGGGTATAACACAGTTAAGCGAGATTGCGATCCTTCTGCTCATGCAGAAATGAATGTCATTCGTAGTTTAACAGCTAAAATTAAAACTCCGTCTTTAGAAGGATATACGATATACGCTACAGGTGAACCTTGTCCGATGTGTGCGAGTGTTTGCGTATGGGCAGGTGTATCAGAAATTATAATTGGGGCTTCAATTGAAGATTTGATCTCGGTGAACCAATCGCAGATCGATCTATCGTGTGATGAGATAATTGCTAAATCTTTTAGAAAGATTAGAGTGACAAAAGGCTTATTACGAGAGGAGTGTGTGGATTTATTTAAATAGAAAAGTATTCGCAAAAATTGCAGCTTGAGTGCGATCGCGCAGATTCAATCGATTTAAAATATTTGTAACGTGATTTTTGACCGTTCCTTCAGAAATAAATAGTTTCTGAGCAATTTCGCGATTATTTGCCCCAGCTGCAATTAATTGTAAAATTTCTAATTCTCTAGGCGTGAGTTCTTGCAGTACTGGTGGAGGGGGAGGTTTTGGTACAGACAGAGGAGATCCCAGGAGTTTTTTAACAATTCCCGGTCCCAATTGCGTATATCCTTTATGTACGGCATGAATTGCTATGGCTAATTCCTCTGAAGGTGTATCTTTGAGTAAATACCCCATAGCTCCGTGAGCGATCGCTGCTTGTACGTATTCGTCATCGTCAAAAGTCGTTAAAACTAAAACTTTTATCTGCGGCAGTTTTTGCAAAATTTCTCGCGTTGCCGCAACGCCATCCATCAACGGCATCCGAATATCCATTAATATTACATCTGGATGCAATTCTTGAGCTAATTGAAGTGCAAGTTGTCCATTTTCTGCTTCACCAACGACTGTTAAGTCAGGATCTAATTCCAATAATGCTTTCAATCCTTGGCGAATTAAACTTTGATCGTCTACCACTAAGATTTGGATCATTTTGATTAGAAAGATAGTAGGGAAACACGGGGAACAAGGGAGAAGTTATAAGTCGTAAGTCGTAAGTTGTAAGTCAAAAACCAGAGTACCGCTTGCCATTTCTTCTCACTCACCACTCATCACCCACTTATCCCTCACTCCTCGCTCCTCGCTCCTCGCTTCTAACTACATTCTAAGTTTCTTCATTAGTAATTTGACATTGGCGTAACAACGCTGATAATTCCTCTGTAAAAATCTTGGAGTAGGGAAGTTGGCTTAGCATAGAAATTTCCTCAGCGCAGGCTGTTTGAATAATTGCTAAACAGCGATCGCGCTGCGCGCCAGGTGTGAGATTCTTGAGAATATTAATCGCGATATTCAGTTTCGGTACAGTACTAGACAAATTTTGCTGTAATTGCTGCAAGACTTCATCTTTTGTTTCAATATACTGTTGTAGCTCTTGTACTCTTTGTTTAAGCGCTTCTGCGCGTTGATATTCTGCTTGGTATTGTTGTGCTATGGCTTGCTGTTTTGCTAGCCGAGTGGTAACTGCTCCTAACAATTCTTCCCTAGTAAAAGGTTTAGTTAAATAATCATCTGCTCCTAACTCCATGCCTTGACGGACATTTGCTTTATCAGCCATTGCCGTGAGAAAAACAAAAGGAATTGTAGCTGTTGTTGCTTCTTCACGTAGAGCAGCGAGTACCTCATAGCCGTCAATTTCTGGCATCATGACATCGCAAATAATTAAGTCTGGTAAATACTGCTGCGCCCACAGCGCTCCCATCAAACCATTTTCCGAACTAGCAACGTCAAAGTCTTCTGACTCTAGCAGTTCTACGAGATTATTTCTAACATCTGGTTCGTCTTCAATCACAAGAATTTTAGCCATGTTTTGTACCTATACCTGCTTGTTTAAAGGAAGTACTACAGTGAAAATCGTGCCTAAGCCAACTGAACTTTCAACTGCAATTTTGCCATCGTGTAAATCGATTGATTTTTTCACGATCGCTAAGCCGAGTCCCGTACCAGAAATATTTCCAACGTTACTAGCACGATGAAAACTACTAAAAATTTCTGCTTGCTCTGCTAATGGAATACCAATTCCTCGATCTTGAATGCGAAAAATAACTGTTTCGCCCTCGCTCATCAAGTCAAAGTTAACTAGACTATTCGTAGGAGAATACTTAACGGCATTGGAAAGAAGGTTAATAAAAATATGGCGTAGCAATTTTTCATCCATCATTCCAGTTATTCGACCGTCTGTTTGGCACTGAAAAATAATTTGGCGATCGCTAGCCGTTAGTTGAATTTCTTCTACAATTTCGTGACAAAACTGTTTGAGATCGATGAATAGTAGTTTAAGTTCTAATTTACCTGCCTCTGCTTTACCAATTAAAAGTACGTCATTTAATAATTGAGTCATATGTTTAACAGATGTTTGAATTCTTTGTAAATGATTTAGTTTTCGATCTTCACTCCATTTATGACTGTAGTGTTCGAGCAATTCTGAAGAAGATAAAATAGTTGCTAGAGGTGTACGAAATTCATGGGAAGCCATCGTCACAAACCGCGATTTTAGTTCTCCTAGCTCTTTCTCTTTGACTAAGGCAAGACGAATTTCTGCTTCCGTTCGCTTGCGATCGGTAATATCGCGAACGATTGCCATGACTTCATTTTCAGCACTGACAGCAAGGCGTAATTCGTAATCTCTGAATTCATGATTTACAATCAGCTGACATTCTAAAATTTGCACTTCGGTAGTCAATAAAGTTTTTTGTATACAACTATCGACTGCTTGAGCGATTTCGTGAGGAAATACTTCAGATAAATGTTTACCTAAAAATTCATGTGCTGGTAGGTGCAGGCGATCGCCTTTTGCGGCTTTGAAGTTGACAAAAATTCCCGAACGATTGATGCGAAACATCAAATCTGGTATTGCATTGAGTAAAGCTCGATTTGTCGCCATACTGGAACGTAGGGCATCTTCAGCACGTTTGCGTTCGGTAATATCGGTAGAAATCCCACAAATTGCATAAGGTTCACTACGTTCGTTATAGAGAGGAAACTTAATGGAAAGATAGGTATGTAAACCGTCGTCCTCATGCGGTAACAGTTCTTCCCAATCGATCGGAGATTTAGCAGCTATAACTTTTCGATCGTTTTGCTGTAAGACAGCAGCAATTTCTGGAGGGAAAATGTCGTAGTCAGTTTTTCCTTTTACCCCAGCGCGATCGGGATAGAATAGAAGGCTAAACCAGACATTGACGAGTAAATATTTTCCATCTAAATCTTTGATATAAATTAGTGCTGTGGAATTATCTAAAATTGCTTGCAGCCATGCTTGACTTTGATATAGTGCTGCTTCTGCTTGTTGGCGTTGTAATAAAGTACCTAGCTGGACAGCAATAGTTGCGACCAACTCGATTAAATGGGTATTTTCTGCGCAAGATGCAAACATGAAAAATACCAACACCGCTAAGACGCGATCGCCACTATCAACAATTGGCATACCCAACGCTGTTTTGAATCCAATTTGCTCTGCAATGGATTTGCGTAAAAATATGGTTTCTGGTTCCTGCGAAATGTGCAACCACTCAGGGCGCTTTGACACCCAAACACGCCCAGGTAAACCGACATTGGCGGCAAATTTATATCGTTCGCTGCTGCGGCGAAATAGCTCTAAGTCTGAGTTTGCACTGTACCAAGCAGGGCTATATGTTAGATTTCGCTCGTCAGAGCTAGGAACCCATGCTTCGCCAAACTGCCAACCAGTAAACTGACAGATTTTTTCCAGAGCGATCGTTAATGCAGAGTGAAAATCGTGAGATTCATTAATAAACTGGGTAATGCTATGCAAAAATCGAACTTCTGCCTCTGCCTGTTGGTGCGCTGTAACTTGGAGCTGTAATTGTTCGTTGAGTTGTTTCAGTTGATTAATAGTTGCGCTCAGGGATTCAGGGGTTGGCTCTTGATTCATGATTCCTTGCCCAATTGCTAACCAAAGATGATGGAAATGGATGCAGTTTCGCGATCGTTGTTATTAGCAATAATGTTGACGAATCAAAAAAGTTTGTGAAATTCTGACTATATTGATTTGATGCATAAAAATCGCAACCTAGATCGATATAGTTATCATTCCCAACACCACATGAGAACTAACATAAAAAGTAAGAAGATTGAAATTTTATTTATGGCTTATATTGATGTCTGAAGCTAGGAATAGCGAATTTATAAATGTTAAAAAGTATTTCTTTAGATAGATGTGTATGGAACTAGCAAGTGATATCTAACGCAACTTATAGTAATTTTGAATAATCGAAGATTCCCCAACCCCCCTTAAAAAGGAGGGGGATCTTGCCTTAACCAAAAATTATTGTATTAGTTAGCTATGACTGAGCGATCGCAGCTAACTTTAGCAGCAGAGTCAAACAGAATCGTTGCACTACTTTCTAGAACATAATCTAGGATTGTGGCTGAATTCTAGACGAAAAGTTTGATTTACAGGAGCAGCCGACTTGGTGAATGGATAGCGTTTGACGTAGCGAATTGCAGCTTGTTGTACGGCGCTGGGACTATCTTTAGAAATCACGTCGGGTCCAATAACAATTTTGCCCGTGGGATCGGTTAGTGCGGCAATAATCGCTTCGCCGCCATTGAGTTTTTTATTACATACAGGAACTCGTTTACGAATTGGCGCAGCCGTGACGAATTGCGGATAAGCCTGTTGTACTTTGAGATATTGCTGCTGCAAGGCTTCAATTTGAGCAATTGTCTGTGTAGATCCTGATTCGGCTTTAAAGTCAGGTCGAGCGCCAATCGGTCGGGCAAGACGTTGCTGAAGTGCTGCCAAACGGGAGGCGCGATCGCTATTCGGATTCGTGGCTGGAGGGGTAGTCTGTGTGGGATTAGATTGACGCTGTTGTCGCTGTTGGAGTATGGCTGCCAAACGGGAGGCGCGATCGCTATTTGGATTCGTGGCTGGAGGGGTAGTCTGTGTGGGATTGGATTGACGCTGTTGTCGCTGTTGTAAAGAGGCTGCTAAGCGAGAGGCGCGTTCCTCACGTTCTTTGGCTCGTTGAACTTGCTGTTGCGCTGCTGCGTCCAAAAGCCGTTCGCGATCGCTCGTTGGGGAAGTATCGGCTTTGCTGCGATTTGCTGCCAACCGTTGCGCTAGGGCATTTTGCCGTGCCATCCTTTCAAGTTGAGCGCGATCGGGCGAGTTTTTGGGTGGTTGCGTTAGTGGTGGGCTAGGCTGCAAATCTTGCGTCCGAGGCAGATCGGGAATGGGTGGTAAGGCATTCGCTGGCGGTGCTATTTGCCGCATTTGGAGATTTTGATTTGCTTGATTTGGCTGTGGTGCTGGAGGCTGTCCAAAAGGATTTTGCGAGAGTAAATTTTGAGGTGGCGGTGGTAGGGGGATAGGCGCAGGTGGAGGTAAAGAATCGCTACTGGGCATTTGGTACATTGGCGTAGTCCCAGGCGGTGGTGGTAAAAAAGGTGATGGTGCGGGCAGAGGAGGTAAGATTTCTGACTGAAAACCCTGAGCAGGCGCAGGCGCTTGCTGTTGAGCAGTATTGACAGGCGGAATGACAGATGGATCTGCTGCTACTTGCGGTACGCGACTTCGTTCTTCGGGAGACAACTCCACGACTCCGATACTACTTTGTAAATTAACCTCTTGCGGATCTAGCGAGACAAAAGGCAGCACCACCAACAGTAGGGTATGAATGCCGAGCGAACCCAAAATTGCCAGTCCATTTGTCGATCGCCATGCTTCAGGTAAAGCTTGAACTAGAGAGGAAGTAGACATCAGTAATTAGGGAGTAGGGAGTAGGGAGTAGGGAGTAGGGGAGACAAGGAGGCAATGCAATTAATTAAATACTGATAACTGACAACTGTTCACTGACGACTGACTTGGACGACGAGTAAAGAAAAGTAGGGTAATTGTAGGTGCGGGCGATCGCTTAAATCTTTATATATCACCATATTTGGTAATGTAGCTCGTTCTACTATCCAACTGTGTTGCAGTAGGGATTTGCGCTGCAAGACTTGCCATACCTGTTCGTATACAGAACTTACTTTCATCAATACTACGACTTCTGCCCAGTCTAAAATAGATTCCAGTTCGTTGACGTTATAAATTGCTGGTAGCACGACTAAACGCTCTTGGCGGACAGTTAAGGGCAGCCCTAACGCCGATGCTGCTGCCATAGGCGAGCAGACACCAGGAACGTAGTTGATGACGGCTGCGGGATACATTTGTTGCAGCGTCTGTGCTAAATAGGTAAACGTACTGTAGAAACTAATGTCCCCTTCACAGGCAAAAGCCACATCTTGACCTTTCTGTAAATATTCCCAAACTTGCTTGGCGGCTAGTTGCCATGCTCTTGTCAAAACTTCAAGATCTTGCACGTAGGGAAAATCTAAGGGTAGCTGCTGTTGATCCGATCGCAGCCACGGAGCAATTATTTGTTGGGCAATGCCTGGTTTGTCTTGAATTCCTCTAGGAAAAGCAACTATAGGAGCTTGTTGCAGCGATCGCAATCCTTTGAGCGTTATCAGTTCTGGATCGCCTGGACCAACACTAACACCGTAGAGAATACCGTTCGCCATTGAGGAGTCATTTGTCGTCATTGGTCATTGGTCATTAGTCATTGGTAGTTGAGTGGTGCGTGATACGTGTCGGGGGTGTAGGGTGTAGGGTGTAGTGAGTGGTGCGTGGTGCGTGGTCACTGGTCACTGATAACTGGTAACTGATAACTGATAACTGATAAATGATAACTGGTCACTGGTCACTGACAACTGTACTATGCTTCCCACCGTCATTTTACCTGGATTTTTAGAAGCCGCGATCGCCTACCGTCCGTTGGAACAATTGTTACAACAGTCAGGCTTTCCTACCGTTACGGTTCCCTTACAACGGCAAGATTGGTTCCCTACATTGGGAGGTAGACCAATGACTCCAATTTTGCTGCAACTGCATCGCACGGTCGAGCAAGTTTTACGGCAATACAACACAGCTAAAGTGAATTTGATCGGTCATTCTGCTGGCGGCTGGATCTCGCGAATTTATTTAGGTGAAAAAGCTTACCTGGCTCGTAATGCGGCGATCGCCGCAATTCCCCCTTGGGAAGCTTACCGCTTTGTTGCCACGTTAGTCACGCTGGGAACTCCCCACATTAGCCAAGAACGCTGGACGCGCTGGAATCTCGATTTTGTCAACAACAACTATCCTGGTGCTTTTTACAGTTCCCAAGTGCGCTACGTTTGTGTTGCTGGTAAGAGCATCTTCGGACAGCGACGGCGAGGAAGTTGGCTGGCATACAGCAGCTATCGCTTGACTTGCGGACAAGGGAATTGTTGGGGTGATGGCATTACCCCAATCGCAGCAGCTCATTTAGAGGGAGCAGAAAATTTAGTTTTAGAGGGAGTCAAGCACTCTCCCAAAGCCCCTGGAATTTGGTACGGTTCGCCTCAAGTTGTACCGAGTTGGGTGTCGTATTTGGAATAAGGGAGCAGGGAGTAGGGGGAGAAGTCAAAATTCAAAATTCAAAATTCAAAATTTTCTACACCCCACACCCCACACCCCACACCCTTTCTTTACTGTCAACCAACAATTACCAATTACCAACTACCATCTCCCCCTCTAGAAAGAACTCTTCAAATGAGTGACTTGGTTAGCATCTTAAAGAAAGTACACATTTTGAGAGTACTGAGAAGCGGGAGTTATGAAGAATCTTTCCTATGAATTCGTTCTGAGACGGACGGCGACAATACTATCTGTAGCATTGTTAACATTGTGCGCGATCGCGGCTGTAACTGGCATTTTATTATCTTTTTATTACGAACCAGTGGCAGGTGGTGCGAATCAGGCTTTGCAATGGATCGATACGGAGATTCCTAACGGTCAAATCATTCACGGCTTACACGATTATGCCGGAACCTTACTAATTGGTGTAGCACTGATTCAAATGGTCGTGATGTTCTTGGGTAGGCAATTTCGCCGCAGTTGGTTGACTGGCTGGATTAGCAATATTTTACTGATCCTCAATGCGATCGCCCTAGCTTGGACGGCAATGATTCTCGATTGGAGTCAAGTCGGTTACTGGCGCTTTCGGATCGAATTAAGTACCATTGAAGCCATTCCTTTTATTGGTTCTACCCTGCGAGATGTCATCACCGGTGGTGGTGCAGTGAATACAACTACGGTCGAACATCTCTATACCATCCACAGCTACATTATTTCCGGTAGCGCCGTCTTACTGGCGATCGTTCACTTATTCGGCGTACTATGGCAGGAAAGGCAGCAAATACCTGTCCCATCTGTGACATCCGCAGAGTCAAAAACGAATGCACCACGGGAATTAATCAAAAATCCATAAATTAAAATTCCTAAATTGCCTTTTGCCTTTTGTACGGGCGGGTTTACCCAAAATCTAGCTCGGAGTCAGAGGTGTTTGGTGAAAACCAGCTCTTACGAATGCATAACTTTTGACTTCCAATTACGCTAGCGGTGGAATTGTCGAAACACTTTGACTAGGAAGGGAAATTTCTTCGACTTCAGGCAGTTTTTCTAAAGCAAGGCGTTTTGCTGGTGTTGCCCCCGATAGCCGTTTCAACAGATTGGGTCTGGGATCGTGTAATAAGTAGATTAAGCGATCGCCTGGTTGCCATTGTTCTGTTGCAGGAACGACAAGTAACCGATCTTCGCGTTCTAGTAGTAACGGGACTAATTCCCCTGCCCAAATCAAGGCTTGAAGATGGGCTTGTTGCAAAGCAAAGCCTGCTTCGCTGAGAGTTGTCGTGCCTAATTTCACGCGATCGCTGTTAATATATTCGTTCCAAGTTTTAATCGGTATATCCGATCCAAAAGCTCGATCGATCCGATTGCGGTTTGTTGAAGTACTTGCCTGTGGATTGCGGGGAAAAACAGCTAGCACTCTTGGTGGTTGAAATTCTTCTACAGCCCTTTGTGCCAAGACGTAGTTAACTTCTCCATTATTGGTCATTGCCAAAAACGTTCCCATAGAGGCTAGTCCTGCCTCTTCTAGCACTGTTGTATCTAAAGCGCTGCTAGAAAAAACTTTCAAGCTCTGTGCCTGGGCTTGCTGACACGCTACGGGATCGGTATCGATCATCGACACGGCTTCTCCCCGTTCTTGGAAGAGGCGGGCAATTAATAAACTCAAAGGGTTGCAGCCGACAATCACCACCCCAGTTGCTTGCGTAGAGCTGATTTGCAACCAATTTGCTACCCAGCCAGCAGTTAAACCCTGACAAGCGACAGTCATGATAATTGTCAAAAAGACTAATGCCTTGATCGAGTCTCCACCGTTAATCCCGCGTTCGGTCAGGAAAATCGAAAATAACGAAGCGACAGAAGCGGAAACAATTCCTCTCGGCGCAACCCACGATAAAAAAAGTTTTTGTCGCCAATTTAAATCGCTGTTGATGGTGCAGACACCAATATTCAGGGGACGGACGACAAACATTAACACGAGAACAGTGAATAAACTGCCCCAGCCTAAAGCAAAGATACTGGCAATGGATAAATCTGCGGCAAGCAAGATAAATAGTACTGACACGCCGAGAATCGTTAGCTGACCTTTAAATCGTCGTAATAATCGTTCTTCTGGCAAGGAAGCAGAACCCAAAACCACGCCTGCAACCACTGTCGCCATCAGTCCAGATTCGCTGCGACTGAGTTGGGCTAGGGTAAATAAACCCCATAAACCTGCTAAGACAACGAGATTTTTTAGTTCGTCAGAAATAAAGTGAGCGCGTTTGAACATGAAGGCAAGACACCAGCCACCAGCAGCCCCAATGCTCCCACCAATACCTAGACGCAGCGTCAAACCACTAATTGCCATCCAGGGGTCGGTTTCGCCATTTAAAACTGTATCGAGTACCACAACGGCGAGAATTGCCCCTACAGGGTCGATTAATACCGCTTCTCCTTCTAATAGAGTTCCCACCTGACGGTCTACTTTAATCGTGCGTAATAGCGGTGAAATTACTGTAGGACCCGTTACCACTACCAAAGAAGCATAAAGGAAAGCGATCGCCCAGGGAAACTCTCCCAGCCAATGCGCCGCCATACTCCCACCCAACAGAGTAATTAGAGTTCCCACAGTGACGAGATTTCTCAAACTACCAGAAACTTTACCCAGTTCTCGCAGTTCTAGGTTCAAGCCTCCCTCAAATAGAATTACAGCGGTAGAAAGCGCCACAATTACTTCCAACCCAGCACCTAAAACTTGAGGGTGCAGCACGTTCATCCCATCGGAACCCAATAAAATCCCAAATAGTAACAAAAAGACAATGCTAGGGAGTTTGAGGTATTCTGCTATAACTTGGGCGCTAATCCCTGCAATTACAGCAATTACCATTTGCAGGGTAATCTCAAAAGATGCTTCCATATTTAGAAAGTTAGCAAAAGTGCTGTCCGAACCCTGGTGACGGGAGAAATCTCTAAAATAGGCGCGGCTCCATTATGCTGACAATTCTTTGCATCATCTATAGTAGTCTATGGGCAATTTGTATTTTAAAATACAAGTCGATCTGATGTTAAAGATAAATAGAAACACTTCATATCATAACTAGGCTGTAACTGAGGTTGAGTCAGAATACTGTCATCAACTGTCAGTATGGCTTTCGCGATCGCATATTGCCAACTGCCGTACTAGAAGGCGATCGCACCTACTACTATTCAAACAAATTGAGTCCTCAACATTTCGGATACTGGGCTATGGATTTGTGAATTCGGTATCATAAAATACATGACTTCCAGACAGACTAAGAAAAAAGCTCTCACCTCTTACCACTACTCCCTGCTCCCCACTCCCTGCTCCTTAACTAAGTAAGATAGAGAAAGATCGGTCTATTTTGTCGCGTTCATGACCTCAACTCTGCTCAAAACTCCTCCAATATCCACGCCCAAACTGCACCGGCTGGCGAATGGGTTAACAATTGTAGCTCAGCAAATGCCTGTAGAAGCGGTGAATCTCAGTTTATGGGTTAATGTCGGTTCAGCAGTTGAATCAAATGCTATCAACGGCGTAGCTCATTTTTTGGAGCATATGGTGTTTAAAGGCACTCCACAACTGACAATGGGTGAATTCGAGCGTCGCATTGAGGCGCGGGGTGCGATCGCTAATGCTGCAACCAGTCAAGATTACACTCAGTTTTACATTACGACTGCTCCATCAGATTTTGCAGCTTTAGCACCACTGCAAATCGATATCGTCCTCAACAGTTTAATTCCCGATGATGCGTTTGAGTTAGAACGCTTAGTCGTGTTAGAAGAAATTCGTCGCTCCGATGATAATCCTCGTCGCCGGACGTTTCAACGGGCGATGGAAATAGCTTTTGACCGCTTACCCTATCGGCGCTCAGTTCTGGGTACAGTAGATGCGATCGCGCAATTACAACCGCAGCAAATGCGCGACTTTTACGCTACCTGGTATCAACCCCAGTCCATCACAGCATCGGTTGTTGGTAATTTACCCGAAGCAGAATTAATCGAAATCGTCGCCAATAGTTTTGCTAAATCTGCTTCCACACCCTACACCCCACACCCCACACCCCACACCCCATCCTCCCCCGAACCCCCCTTCACCCAAATCGTCCGCCACGAATTCGTCGATCCCAGCTTGCAACAAGCAAGACTCGTCATGCTGTGGCGCGTTCCAGGGTTAGTACAGCTAGAGCAAACTTACGCCCTAGATGTCTTAGCAGCAATTTTGAGCCACGGGCGCACGTCGAGATTGGTGAGAGAACTGCGAGAAGAAAAGGGCTGGGTTTCCAATATTTCTGTGAGTAACTTGACGCAGCACCTACAAGGGCTATTTTACGTTTCTGCCCAGATGCCAGTGGAAAACTTGGAGATGGTCGAAGCAGCGATCGCATCCCAGATCGAGAAGATACAGTCTGCTCCCGTACAGGAATCAGAAATTGCTCGGGTCGGCACTCAAGTTGCCAATCGCTTTATTTTTGCTAACGAAACCCCCAGCGAGCGCGCTGGTTTGTATGGCTACTATCAATCTTTAACCGGAAACTTAGCATCCGCCTTAGAGTATCCAAATAAAATTCAAGCTCTAACTGCTGCCGACTTACAAGCTGCTGCCGTGCAATATCTTTCTCCCTCGGCTTACGGTATCGTTACCACTAAACCCGAATAAGAGTATATATGTGGACGGAGATTGCCCATCATATTTCCAAGGTTTCAGGAAAAGAGCTTTTTGTCAATAGTCAGCGGACGGTGAGTGGCGGTTGCATTAACCAAGGCTACACCGTTACCGATGGCGATCGCACTTACTTTGTCAAACTCAATTCCCCCTCCCAGACTGCCATGTTTGAAGCAGAGGCGTTGGGATTAAAACAAATGTCGGCTACGGCAACTATTCGCGTCCCGCAACCGATTTGCTGGGGAACAACCGATCGGTCTGCATACATTGTTTTGGAATGGTTGGACTTAGGGCGTGGCGGAACTCCAGCTTGGGCAGAAATGGGACGACAGTTAGCAGCAATGCACGATCGCAGCAGCAATCAAGCATTTGGCTGGGATATGAATAATACGATTGGTTCTACGCCTCAGATCAATACTTGGATGGCAGATTGGGGAGAATTTTATACTCAACACCGCTTGGGCTATCAATTTCAGCTAGCAAAACGTAGAGGCGGACGCTTTCCCCAACAGGAAAAGCTGCTAGCGGCAATTCCGCAGATTCTAGCAGGACATCAGCCGTCACCTTCCTTAGTCCACGGGGATTTATGGGGTGGCAATGCTGCTTTTACCAGTGCTGGAGAACCCGTCATTTTCGATCCAGCAACATATTACGGCGATCGCGAAGTTGATGTTGCCATGACGGAATTATTTGGTGGTTTCCCAGCCGCTTTTTATCAGGGATATAACGAGGTTCTACCACTGAACTCTGGTTACGAACAGCGAAAAATTCTCTACAATCTCTATCACATTTTGAACCACTTCAACTTATTTGGTGGGAGTTACGAGTCTCAGGCAAATGGGGCGATCGCGAGACTTATAGGATAAAAGCAGAAAACTAAAAATCATGAAATGACAGTTGACTCTCCATCTGACTAGAGGGTTGATAATAGTAAATAGAAATAAAACGCGACGTGCAACTTAATCTATATCTATCGCCCCCTGGTGAAGAGGGTTGAGGGATTGCCATCTACAGACTACCTCGCGAGATCCCCCCTAGCCCCCCTTAAAAAGGGGGGAACAAGAGTACACATGGGTTAATAAATGCAGTTAGAGCAGTCGCCGTACATGGAAAATTGACTTTGGAGGCGTATTATGTTGGTTCAAGAGCGATCGCTACTCATCGGTCAGGTAACAGCTATGAGCGGTGTCCCGATTAGAACGATCCGCTATTATGAAACTCTGGGTCTGTTGCAATCTTCCAGCCGGACTGAAGGAGGCTTCCGGCAGTTTTCACCAGATGTCTTGACTCGGCTATCATTCATCAAACGCGCTCAAAAACTCGGTCTGAGTCTAGAAGAAATTAAAGAAATCCTTGATGTTTACGATCGCGGCAATTTGCCTTGCGGTGAGGTGAAAGAAAAGCTGGAAGAAAAATTGCGACAAATCGATCGCCAGATTCAGCAATTGTTGACATTGCAGGCTGAATTGAAGGGATTACTTTCGGGTTGGGAGTCTGTTCCACTTCCGCAGCCTGGAACAATTTGCCCGATGGTTCAGAGAGATAGAGACGATCGCGTAGATACTAGGCGATCGTCAGACTATAAATGAAGCAACAATTCGCAAACGACTACCAGAGCAAGATACTTATGCAGCCATAGCTGTAGCCATCTGGCGACAAGTCTCAGCACAACGACGGCAAGCTTGAGCGCAGCGCTGGCAATGGTCATGGTCGTGCTTCTCGCACTCAGTGGCACAGCGATTGCAAGCCTCGGCGCAGACACTACACATTTGCCCGTGAAGGTCAGAGTTACGGGACATGAACCGGGCGCATAAATCGCAAGTATCGGCACAATCGCGACATCGCTTGATACATTCAGCCATCATTTGTACCATGTCTTCGCTCAGGCAAGCATCGGCGCAGTTTTCGCACTCGCGTAGGCAATCGAGACAAGCCTGAATGCAGGTTTCAAGTAATGATTGGTGAGATTGAGCTGCTGTCATAACTCTCCTCCAAAAGCTTTAAAAACCAAATCATGAAGCATTTATTATGCTTCTGTAGTTTCACTTTAGAAGGTAACAAATGCGATCGCCTCTTTCTAATGGTATGGAGTAAATTTATGACTGTAGAGATACAGCAATTTCATCCTAATTTCATCTTGGTTTTGTAATACTTGATTTTTGGTACAATTCAAACTCTTTATTGAGTGAAACCTTCATCTTGCATGAGCAGTCATATCCTTGAGTAAACGTAATAGTTGACTCTCTAGTCAGCTAGAGATTTCATAATTGAGATGGTAATTGTCAAACAAATTCTACTATTGATGGATAGAAAGTCATTTATGCAAAATAATTCTGGAAAAACCAAAGTTTGGGCATTAACTCTAACAGCGATCGCCACAATAACCAGTGGTTTACTAGCTGCTAGTTTTGAACTCTCGGCAAAAGACAGCAAAACTGCCAATAATACCAACGCTCATGTGAAGCAGAATATGCAACATGGGATGATGGGTGACGGTATGTCGATGGATTTGGGTCCAGATGATGCCAACTACGATCTGCGATTCATTGATGCGATGAGAATGCATCACCAAGGGGCGATCGAGATGGCAAAAGAGGCACAGCAAAAATCGAAGCGTCCTGAAATCAAAAAACTAGCGGACAACATCATCACTGCTCAAAATCGGGAGATTGGGCAAATGAAACAGTGGCGACAAGCCTGGTATCCCAAAGCAGGCAAGCAGATGATGGCTTATCACTCTCAAATGGGACATATGATGCCGATGTCATCCGACCAGATGCAAGGCATGATGATGAGTATGGATTTAGGTGCGGCTGACTCTCAATTCGACCTGCGCTTTATCAATGCGATGATTCCGCATCATGAAGGTGCGGTGACAATGGCTCAAGACGCGCTGAAAAAGTCGCAGCGACCGGAAATTAAGCAATTAGCAAAAAACATTATTAGCGATCAACAGAAAGAGATCGCTCAAATGAAGCAGTGGCGCAAAGCTTGGTATAACCAGTAGCTCGCATACATTGTATCGCTAGCGTAGGGGCGCAGATCTGTGCATCCCTACAGATCGTATATCTCATCCAATTGAAAACTGCTCAAATTCAATCGGCGATCGCAATTTCATCTTGATTTCATTTGCATAGGAGAAACTAAAGACTGAGTAGTGCAGTTGTAGCACTCGTTTGCTCTGATGGTACGCGAGGACATCTCTATATAAATAATGCGCAAATCACACCTGAAGCGATCGCCTGCAATGCCTTGTCGCGTCTCGGGGGCGATCGTTAGCCTAGCGATCGTGATGGCTCCCGTAACTGTGTTAGCTCACGGCGGACACGGAGATGAATTTCACGGCGGAAGTGAGGCAACTCAAACGACTGACTCGATTCAAGTCGATGCCCAAACTGTCAAGCGGTTAGGCATCAAAATAGAGCCAGTAAAGCGGCAACAACTCGCTGTAGGGCTACAAGCAACAGGACAAATTGAAACTTTGCCCAATCGACAAGTAGAAATCACGACACCGATCTCAGGAGCTAAGGTAGCCCAATTATTAGTACAACCTGGTGCTTACGTGCAAGCAGGTCAACCCGTCGCTATTTTAGCTGCTCCCGATTTAGTAGAATTGCGCGTCACTTCCCAAGAAAAGAAGGCGGAGGCACGAGCAGATTTACAAAAAGCGCAAGCAGACTTGAGATTAGCGCAACAAAACTATCAGCGTTTCTCACAAATTGCTGCCGCAGAAATTGCCCAAGCACAAAGTCAAGTAGACTTTGCTCAAGAAAAGTCCGACAAAGACCAAATTTTATTAAGTCAAGGTGCAATTCCCCGTCGCCAAGCTCTAGAATCTCAAACTCAGCTAGCCGAAGCCAAAGCTAAACTAACCGCAGCAGACAGCCGCCGAGATGTCATTGTAGCCGAAGCCGATCTCAAACGCGCCCAGTCATCCGTGCAAGTGGCTCAGTCCCGTCTCAACCTCAGCGATACTGCATATCAAACTCGACTGCAACAACTGGGTGCAAAAGCCAATGCTCAAGGACAGGTAACAGTTACAGCTCCCATCTCTGGTAGAGTTGTCGATCGCGAAGTCACTATCGGTCAATCCTTCCAAGATGCAGGTGGCAAGCTGATGACAATTGTGAACGACAGTCGGGTTTATGCCACAGCTAACATCTACGAAAAAGATTTAGATAAAGTTAAAAAGGGTCAAGCAGTCAGAGTTAAAGTTGCTTCTATGCCCGATCGGACTTTCACTGGACGAGTTGCTGTTATCGGTTCGGTTGTAGAAGGCGAGACGCGGGTAGTCCCTGTCAAAGCCGAGATCGAGAACTCTAGCGGAGTTCTGAAGCCAGGGATGTTTGCCCAACTAGAAGTACTCACAGACAGGACAGCGACAGCTCTGGCAATTCCTAGCTCAGCTGTGGTAGAAGCAAACGGCAAACAGATGGTTTACATTCAAAATGGGAATGCATATCAACCTGTTGAAGTGATTTTAGGTCAGACCATTGGGGATACGATTGAGGTCAAAAGCGGCTTGTTTGAGGGGGATGCGATCGTCACTCAACGCGCCCCCCAGCTTTACGCTCAGTCTTTACGGGGAGGTGGAAAAGTAGGGGAGCAAGGAAGCAGGAGAGCAGAGGAGCAGGGGAGCAGAGGAGAGGGAGAAAAAACTTCTGCCTCTACAACAGCAGAATCGCAATTACCTTGGTGGTTGATGGGAGCAGCAGGAGGATTGGCAATTTGTAGTGCTGCTTTTGCAGCAGGTGCTTTTTGGTCTAGTCATCGCGCCAAGTCTCAGCTAGTCCCAGCATCTACAGAATTTGCTGACGAACCCCATGAGTATCCTAATGGTAATGGTTCTAGCAGCTCGACTTATCCTGCATCCGAATCAGGCGAGAGCAGAGAGTCTGTTTTTGGTGACGAATTTTCAATGAATCACAACCACCATCCAAGGAGCCAGCAGTCGGAAGCTGGAGACTGACAGTAAAAACATTCAATCATTTGTACTAGATATTTCAGACGACTACAATGCTCAGTGCTATTATTCGGTGGGCGATCGCTCGACGTTGGCTGGTGATTTTGGGTGCAATTATCCTCACATTTTGGATCTTTCGCACCATAGTTCAGATGCCTCTGGATGTGTTTCCCAGCTTTGCACCCCCACAAGTGGAAATTCAAACCGAAACCCCTGGACTTGCCCCTGAAGAAGTTGAATCCCTGGTAACTCTGCCAATTGAAAGCGCGATTAATGGGACTCCAGGAGTGTCTGCGGTACGTTCTGCTTCGGCTGCGGGAATTTCTGTGGTCAAAGTTATCTTCAACTGGGGAACGGACATTTACCAAGCGCGGCAGTTAGTTACAGAACGCTTGCAACAAGCTCAAGCTAAACTTCCCGACGGTGTGGAAACACCGCAAATTTCTCCGATTAGTTCTCCTATCGGCACGGTACTGCAATATGCCTTTACTTCCCAAGCAACTCCCCTGATGGAAGTGCGGCGTATTGTCGATTGGCAGGTGACTAACCGCCTCTTAGCCGTTCCTGGCGTGAGTCAAGTGGTGGCGTATGGCGGCGATGTCCGCCAGTATCAAGTGCTAGTCGATCCAAACAAGCTCAAAGCCTTTAACGTCTCCCTGGAAAGTGTTGTCGCAGCTACCCGTGAGGCAAATGTTAACGCTCCTGGCGGCTATTTCATCACTCCCGATCGCGAAAAATTAATTCGCGGGATTGGACGGATTGAGTCGATTGAAGATTTGAAAAGATCGGTTATTACTGCCCGTCAGGGTACTCCCGTCACGATTCAAGATGTTGCCGACGTACAAATTGGCGCAGCCATCAAGCGGGGAGATGGCAGCTTTAACGGTCAAAAGGCAGTTATTGTGATGATTAACAAACAGCCGCTTGCCGATACTCCCACTGTCACCCGTGCGATTGAAGCAGCAATGGAGGAGATAAAAGCAGGCTTGCCAAAAGATATTGCAGTAACCGCTACATTTCGTCAAGAAAACTACATTGATTCTTCGATTGAAAACGTCAGATCGGCTTTATTTGAAGGCGCGATTATCGTGGCGATTATTCTGATTCCATTTTTGATGAATTGGCGCAATCTAGTTGTTTGTTTAGTGGCGCTGCCTTTATCTTTACTACTAGGAGTGTGGGCGCTTGCTTTACTAGGACAGGGTTTAAATACGATGACTCTAGGCGGGTTAGCAGTGGCGATTGGCTCGGCTGTTGATGATGCGATCGTCGATGCTGAAAACGTCTACCGTTGTCTGCGAGAAAATAAATACTCCCCCCACCCGCGTCCCGTCCTGAGCGTCGTGTTTGATGGTTGTCAGGAGGTACGAGATTCGGTATTCGGAGCAACTATAATTACGCTGGTTGTCTTCTCCCCAGTTTTTGCCCTGAGCGGCGTAGAAGGCAGCATTTTTATTCCGATGGGTATTGGCTACATAGTTGCGGTTTTAGCTTCTAGCGTCATCGCACTGACAGTCACCCCAGCTTTGTGTGCGATTTTACTGCCTTACGGTCGCTTACCAGAACGAGAACCTTGGGTGGCAAGATTTTTTAAACGGCTTTATCAACCCTTACTAAATTTCTCTTTGCGCCGTTCTGGAATTATCTTAGCTTTTGCTGCTGCGAGTCTAGTAGCAACAATTATCGTTGTCCCCAGCTTAGGACGAATATTTTTACCAGAATTTCAGGAGCAAACTCTGGTTAATACCTTGACTCTCTATCCAGGTACATCTCTGGAAACGACGAACAGTGCTGGAGAAGCAATTCAAGCAGCGCTCAAGGGCGATCGCCGATTTCCTTTCGTACAGTTGCGATCGGGACGCGCGCCAGGTGATGCGGATGCGGCTGGGGTAAATACAGGGCATCTAGATATAGAGTTGAGCGAAGCGGGAATGAAAAATCGGCAAGAGAGTATTGAGACTCTACGGCAGGAATTTGCTAGATTACCAGGTGTCGCGCCAAATATTGGCGGTTTTATTTCACACCGGATGGATGAGGTGCTGTCTGGAGTCAGGAGTGCGATCGCGGTCAAAATTTTTGGCTCCGATTTAGAACAACTCCGCACCCTTGGCAGCCAGGTGAACGAGGTGATGAAAACCGTTGAGGGCATTGTCGATTTGCAACTCGAACCACAAGTGCCAGTCGAGCAAATCCAAATTAAGTTCGATCGCGATGCAGCTGCTCGTTACGGTCATACAGTAGGACAACTTTCCGAGATTGTCGAAACAGCACTTAACGGACAAGTGGTGTCTCAAGTATTGGAACAGCAGCAAACCTTCGATCTCGTCGTGTGGTTGAGACCCGAGGCGCGGCAAAATTTAGATGCAATTCAGAATTTATTAATTGATACTCCTGATGGTAATAAGATTCCTCTCGCCCAAGTTGCTGCAATCGAAAACGGCACTGGACCAAATACAATCAATCGCGAGAATGTTTCGCGTCTACTTGTCGTTGCTGCTAACGCTAGCGGCAGAGATTTGCGTTCTGTAGTGAACGAAATTCAAGCCAAAGTTAGACAACAAGTGCAAATTTCTCCTGGGTACTATATCCAGTATGCAGGTCAATTTGAAGCAGAGGAAAGAGCCACGCAAAATATCCTCATCTCCAGTGTAATAGCCTTCGTAGTTATTACAGTCATTATGTATCTTTCAGTCAAATCTATTCCTTCTGCCGCTACGATTATGGTGAATTTACCTTTGGCATTGGTAGGGGGAGTTATATCAGTAGCTTTGACTGGAGGAATTATTTCTATTGCTTCCCTCGTTGGCTTTGTCACCCTATTTGGAGTTGCTACCCGTAACGGTCTGCTACTGGTAGATAATTACAACACTAAATTTGCTGAAGGTATACCTTTTAAAGATGTCTTAATTCAGGGATCGATGGAACGGCTCAACGCCATTTTAATGACAGCTTTTACCTCAGCTTTAGGCTTAGCACCCCTAGTCTTGCAAGGCGGAGCGGGCAAGGAAATTTTACAACCACTTTCTGTAGTGGTACTCGGTGGATTGTTTACTTCCACCGCATTAACTCTATTAGTTCTGCCAGCTTTATATGCTCAATTTGGTAAGTTTTTGGTTCCATACAATTCAGTTACAAACGATAGAGCCTCAAATATCTCCCCTAGCTCCCAATCCGGTTCAGTTAATAGTAGACATCTCCAAAATAGTAACATTCTGTGGTAGAAGAAGATTGAAGAGGTTTTTTGATACAGAAACATGAGCGATATACTAAATCATATTGAATCGAATCCTAAAAAAACGTTACGATTAATTGGTTTGGAGTAT
>NZ_JBOFLP010000310.1:0-11567 GCF_051657925.1 Chroococcidiopsis sp. | reverse complement strand
CTCACTTGTGGGCAATTGGAGACGCGACAGGGAAAATGATGTTAGCTCATGCAGCATCCGCTCAAGGAATTGTTGCAGTCGAAAATATTTGCGATCGCCAGCGTCAAATTGATTATCGCAGCATTCCCGCCGCTGCCTTTACCCACCCCGAAATTAGCTATGTTGGGTTGACAGAAACCGCAGCAAAGGAATTAGGAGAAGCGGAAGGATTTACCATCAAAACCGCCAAAACATACTTTAAAGGCAACTCCAAGGCACTAGCAGACGGCGATGCAGATGGAATTGCCAAAGTCGTCTACCGTCAAGATACAGGGGAAGTCTTGGGAGTCCACATCATCGGTTCTCACGCCTCCGACTTAATCCACGAAGCCTCAGCTGCGATCGCCAATCGTCAATCCGTCCACTCCCTCGCCTTCCTCGTTCACGCCCATCCTACCCTTTCCGAAGTCTTGGATGAAGCGTACAAACGAGCAGTTCATGCTTAATTACGTGGTGCGTGAGATACTTCCGACTTCCGCGCCGAACGACTCTTGTACGGGCGGGTTTAGCATATAGATTCATAGCCAAAACTAGAAATTTTTGGTCAAAACCCGCCCCTACGACTCCCTACTCCCTACTCCCTACTTCCTAGTGATGCAAATCCGCCGTCGTCCGCCAAATCCGTCTATTGATATCAGTTATTTGAGCTATCAGGTATCAGTGCCTGGTGCAAAGCCGCAGCATATTCTAGAAGAGATTGTGTGGCATAAAGAGATTGAAGTCGATCGAATGCGGGAAAAACTACCGTTAGTAGAGTTACAAAAGCAAGCTCTTTCATTACCTGCTACCCGCGATTTTGTAGCTGCTTTACGTCAAGGTAAGACTTCTCCATCTGTGATTGCTGAGGTGAAAAAAGCTTCTCCTAGTAAAGGCATATTGCGAAAAGATTTCGATCCTGTGGCGATCGCGCTTTCATATCAAGAAGGTGGCGCGAGTTGTATTTCGGTACTTACAGATAGCAAATTCTTTCAAGGCAGTTTCGATTATTTAGAACAGATTCGCGCTGCGGTGGATTTACCACTGTTATGTAAGGACTTTATTATCTATCCTTACCAGATGTATCTGGCACGGTTACGGGGTGCTGATGCGGTGTTGTTGATTGCTGCAATTCTGAGCGATCGCGATTTACAATACTTCATCAAAATTGCTAAAGCTTTGAAGTTAGCCGCTTTAATTGAAGTCCATACTCTCGAAGAACTCGATCGCGTTTTGGCTTTGGATGGCGTAACTTTGGTAGGGATTAACAATCGCAATCTGGAAAACTTTTCTGTCGATTTGCAAACAACTAGCCAACTATTAACCGAACGTCAGTCACAATTACAACAACAGGATATTTTAGTTGTGAGCGAGTCGGGAATTCACGCGCCAGCCGATGTAGCTGTAGTCACTCAAGCAGGTGCAGCAGCAGTGCTAGTTGGCGAGTCTTTAGTCAAACAACCAGAACCAGGAAATGCGATCGCTTCTCTACTAGAGTGAGTGGTGAGTGGTGAGTGGTGCGTGGTGCGTGAAATACTTCTGACTCCTAAGTTTTGACTTTTAACTTTTAACTTTTGACTTTTGATTAGTGAGGAGAGTATGGGAAAGATAAGGCAAGTAAGAGAAGAACTTTTTCTTTCCTTGCTCTTCCCAATTACGACTTACGACTTACGACTTACGACTTAGCTTATGATTCCCCTTCCTTCTCCAATTCACTACGAAGCCGTATTGCAGTTATTAGAGCAACAAACATTACCTATTGTTAGGCAAGATCCTCTTTTATCAGAGCAAGTTCAACAATTGATTATTTCTTTACGCAAAGCTGCGGCTCAACAAAAGCAACTGGAAGCTAGTTGTCAGCAAGCTCATGTAGATTATGAATTTCGTTGGTCTTTAAATCAAAGCGAATCTGAGCTAGCTACTACAGAACATTCTACAGTTTCATAATTCTACAGTTTCATAATTTTACTTTATAAAAGTCAGCTCAATACCTCTCAAGAGCTTGCCAAACTTTGACAAAATAACCGCCATATCCGCCGCGAGGTGTAATATAAGCGATCGTCTGATTGTTAGCACTAATAACCAGATAATGTACTGTATCTTTTGGGAGGACATGTAGTTTCTTCCCACTAAATAAATCCCAGATAACTCACTTACCATCAATCTCCCCGCGTACCAAAATCACAGTACTATCTACACGATTAGCAATCTGAGCGGGAATATTACCTTTAATAGCGCGTTGCAACATCCCTTCTCGACTGGCACCCAAAACCACAACATCGAAATCTTCACTCTTCACTAAATTAATTAAACCATCCGCAACAGAATTCGATACTACTGGTACTGCGGTGACTTTGCCTGATAATTGTCGATATTTAACTAAATATCGGATTGCTTGTTGCAGTACGCTCAAATCGGGTTTTGCTTCTTTAGATTCAATGACTTGACACAACTGAATCTCAGGTTGTTTTCCTAAAGAAACTAGCGGAGGTAAAAGCTTAATTGCTACTTTTGCGTTGGGACCACCCGCCATCGGGACTAGCCAACGGTTAAATGAGGGAGCAGGGAGCAGGGAGTCGGGAGTAGGGGAAGAGAGCTGAGGGGGAAAAGCTTCTTGCCTGTTGCTTGTTGTCTGTTGCCTATCTTCTGGTAATTTTACTAAGACAACATCGCAGGGTGCTTGGCGGATCAGGGTGTCTACAACATTGCCAAAAATTCGCCCAGGAGTGATGGTGTTACCTTTCCATCCCATCAACAAAATATCGATGTGTTGTTCTTTAATTGTCTCTAATATTGCTTGAGCAGTGTCGTGAGCTACCCGAATTTGGGTATGAACGGGGATTTTTTGCTTTTTCGCTATCACCTCGGCTTGACGTAGTAACTTGCGGCTTTTCCCCGTCCGTACGGAAGTTTCAGCGGGGGAACTACGGCGAGAGACGAGGATAACTTGAATGCACTCTAGTTCGTAATCGCGATCGCGGGCAATTGCCGCAGCCATTTGTAATAGTGATTCCGCCGTTTGGGGGTTAGCGATCGGCACTAAAATTCTGCCGCGTCCGGTGCTGGGCGATCGCGTTTGATAGACTATGTAAGATGGTTCTGGCTGCGGTCCCGTCTGTTCTGTCTCGCCGCTGAGTTTGTCGGCTTCAACACGGATAATATCGGCACGGGTAATAATTCCCACCATTCGCCGATTTTCTACCACGGGTAAGCGGCTGAGTTGGTAGCGATCGAGCAAATATAAGACATGGGCGAGAGTTGTGTGAGGACTGACAGTGACGGGTTGGGGAGTCATCACCTCGCTAATTGGAGTATCCCCAGGTAAGGGGCGATCGCGAATTTTGGCTAAATCGGTTTGGGTGATAATTCCAATTAACTTACTATTATCAACTACGGGAAAGCCGCGATGGTGGGAGCGAGAAAACGCCTGTACAGCCTCATCCAGCGTCATCTGCGCTCCTAAAGTTTCTACCCGGCGTTGCATCACGTCTTCTGCTGTCAACTCAGCAAGAAAGCCTTTGGGTGTGGCTGCTGGTTCTAAGTTAATCCCGTTGAGTTGCAAGATTTTATCGTAGATCGATCCAGGTGCTAACCGTTCGGCAATTAGGTACGCCGTTACCGAGCCGATCATTAACGGTAAGACTAAGTTAAAATCGGTGGTCATCTCAAACACGATCGCGATCGCCGTAATCGGGACTTTAGAAACGACGCTAAAAAATGCCCCCATCCCTGCTAAGGCATAGGTAGCAGGGGAACCAATACCTAAAACATAAAACTCGGTCAAACCAACCACATAACCCAAAGCTGAACCGATAATCAAACTCGGGGCGAATAATCCTCCTGGCGCTCCCGAACCAAAAGCAACTAAAGTGAGGATAAATTGCGCGACAAAGGCGATCGCGGCTAATTCTAAACTGGCATCTCCAGTAATCAGAAATTCCCTCAAACCACTATTATCGCGGAAGGTAGGAGGTAAAAGGGCGATCGCAATACCGGAAATTAACCCAGCTAAGGCAATCCGTAGGGATAAGCTAATGTGTAACTGGCGATAAAATTTTAAACTAGCAATAATGCCACGATGAAACAGAGAACCTAGCAACCCTGCCAAGATCCCCAGTAACAAGAAAAATGGCAGTTCAATTAACGAGAATGAGGTTGAGTGAGCAGTCAATACCAAACTCAAATCTAGGCTGCGACCACCTAAAATCCGCGACACGACGGCACCGATAAACGAAGCGAGGATCGCCGTCCCCAAAGTCAAACTCGACAAATCGCGGAGTAATTCTTCAACCACAAACAAAACCCCCGTAATGGGGGCATTAAAAGCAGCCGCTAATCCCGCACCTGCACCTGCGGCAATCATCTGGCGGCGGTGGTCGGGAGATGTGGGAACCCAACGGCTAAATTGGGCGGCTAAGGCTGCACCTATATGTACGGTTGGTCCTTGCCTACCTATGGTCAACCCCGAACCAATTGCTAATGTTGAAGCGAGTAACTTGACCCCAGCAGTCCGCCATGATATGTCTGTCGCAGCGTTGGCAAGTACTGCCTTAACGTGAGGAATACCGCTACCGCTTGCTTCTGGAGCTAACCGTTCCACCAGCAAACCAGACAAATATCCAAAAGTCAGACCAAAAGATGGCAGCAAAATCCAGGCTGGAAATAGGTTAGATTGATGGACTCGCATTGCCCCAAACCAGCCAGAACCGGCTTTTAGCAATACCGCAGATAAAGCGGCGACTAGACCAATTAAACAAGCTTCGGCGATCGCGCTGGTGCGGCGGGGACGCATCCAGTGGCGCAAGTATTGGCGGAGGGCAGGCATCAGGGGCTAGAGTTTAGAGGCAGGAGGCTAGGAAACATGTAACTGTAGGGTAAGCTAATGCTCACCATCTATTAACGACACATCATTTGCTACAGGATGCCACAATTCGTCATAATTTGAGACAAAATCTTTAAAGGTTTTCTAAATAGTTTCGCGATCGGCAATCCATCAAGTAAACCAAGACTGCCATCCCGACCAATTTTGAACTAAATTAGCAATCTCTTGATAACCAGCAGCACGGGGATGAGCGCCGTCATAATCTGCTACTTCTTGTAACCAAATCTGCGATTTTTGCAGAGGTGTGAAAATATCTAAATAAGGAATATTTTTTGTCAAGCAAATTTGCTCGAATTGTTTCAACAAACAAGCAGTTCTAGAATTTTGTTCTGTATCCAGCATGGGAGGCGCTCCTACCATCAAGACCGGAAATTTTTGTTTAGCTACCTGTAAAATTTGGCGAGTATTTTCTATAGATTCGACAAATTCTATCCGAGTTTTATGAGTTTCTATAGTCGTGTCATTTGTCCCAAAAGAAAACACGATTCTACCATCGTATTCTTTGCGTAAGCGGCAAGACACTTCCTGCAACCACCGCGCTTTAATATCAGCACTAGTTTCTCTTCTAACTCCTAAATTGTAATAAGTAACGTCATATCCTTGTTTCTGGGCAGCAACACAAATTCTTCCCGTCCAACCAAGACACTCAGGATCTCCCGTACCATTGACAAAAGAGTCGCCAATAAAACAGATACGCATAGACGGTCATTGGTCATTTGTCATTTGTGAATATTAGCCGATCTGGTCACTGCTCGTGCGCTCCCTGCTCCCTGCTCACTGTCAACCCCTTCCCGTCACTGACAATCCTTCCAAAATCAGAGATGGAGTGTAACACGAACCGTTCCAATCGGCATCGCTGCCGAGGGCAACTAGCTGTTTGAGGGCGCTGTAGATGTTGCCTGCAACCATTGTGTCCTTGACGCGACCGATCGCTCGACCGTTTTTGACTCGATAGCCGAGATCGATATTGATTGAAAAATCACCCGAAATACTACCACCACCACCTAACATTTGATCTACAATCAGTCCGTCATCTAATAAGTTAATCAAATCTGACAAAGATTTCGTACCAGGTTCTATTAATAAATTAAATAACCCAGGTGTAGGATAGCTACCTAAGCCTGGGCGAAAACCGTTTCCGGTGGTGGCAGTACCCAACTGTCTGCCTGTAGCGCGATCGCAATAAAAATTTTGTAGAACTCCATTTTGAACGAATACGCGGTGTTGGGTAGGAGTCCCTTCATCGTCAAACGGACAGCTAAATGGTCCTGCTTCTGGGTCTTGATATATCGTCAAAGCTTTTGCCATCACGGACTGACCAAGGCGTTCTGCCCAAGGGGAAGCTTTTTCTGAGACTCGCTTACCATTCAAAGCCGCTTGTACCGTTCCCCATAACATATCAGCCGCCTTGGAGGTAAATAAAACTGGAATACGCCCTGTGGAGGGCGCAACATTTGCCTTTGCCCAAGCCAGCCGTTGTAGGATTTGTCGGACTACTTCTTCTGGTTGGAGGCGATCGCGCTGAGTTTGTCCGTCAGATACGCTTAAAAAATCGTCACCTCTTACCCACTCTGCTGATAAGTAACAACTGAGTGTCGTATCGGTGTAGTGGCAATCTAGCCCTAGGGAATTGACCAAGCGGGTTGTCTCCATTTCACAATCCCACTCAGCACTCACCATAACTTCAGGAAAAGCATCGCGGATCTGGGCGATCGCCTCTTTTCCCCAATCGATCAGATGTTCGACTGCGATCGGTTGCCCTACATTGGGATAGATCGTCTGGGAGTGACTACCAAGTTCAATCGGTTCGGGTTCGTTGAGTTCGCTGAGAGCAAGGGCTGAACCGACTAGCGCCTCAGGTGCTACAGAACCGTAAGCAACTGCTAGCCCTGGACGACCATCGCGCCACAAGCGCAAAGCCGTCCCCTCTGTCTGGGCGCTTTCTAGCTGCTTGAGGCGGTTAGCTTCAAAAAAGACAGGTTGAGACTGCGATCGCGCCTGATACACTTCCGCTGCCTCTGCCCCACATTTAGCAGCTAGCTCCAACAGTCGTTCTGCTAAGTTATCTTTTTGTAATTCGTAATTCATAATTCTAGGGAGTAGGGAGCAGGGAGCAGGGAGTAGTGAGTAGCGAGCAGTGAGTAGTGAGTAGTGAGTGTTTTTTCTCCCCCAGCGACCCTGCGCTTCCCCAGCTCAAGAGCAGCTCTCACGATCGCTCCTAGCCCCTCAATTACGGTATAGAGACTTCTTGTAATAGCCACAAACCGGCGAACGACTCGGTTTGTGGGTTGGACTGCACGGCAATAAAATGTACGCCATTGGCTTGTTGCTTAGCGCTTACAAAAGCTTGAGCTTCTGCTACAGTTTGCGGATTCTTAAGATTAGCCAAGATCCAACTCTCGCTAGCACCAGTTTCTAGCAGTAATCGTGCTACTGGACTAGTTTCCACTCTGACAAAAGCTAATTCGATTCCAGTCATCCATCCTGCTAGCGGTAAGGCTCTTTCTGAGAAAATCAACAGCCCTGGAATTATCGTTTCTGGTGATAAACCCACCATCTGTAAAGGAAATGCCTCTCCAAAAGCAATTTCCCACTCATGCATATCAGCCAAAGCCGTTGCTTCCAGATTCACAAACGCCCACTGCTGTCCGGTTAGCGCATCTGGTAAGCGCTGTGGTGGAGATGATTCCATCTTGACAGATGGATTTGGTGTAGGTTGATATCCCGGCTCTTGCGGATAAACTTCATCCATCCGTTCTTTTAGCAATTGCAGTAGCGCCAGAGTGCGGCGACTTGGTTGCGCTGGAATGCCCAAATCTTTACAAGCTTTGGTAATCATATTATTCATCTGGCGACGGAAAAAGCGAAACTTCGTAGGTGCAGTTCCAGCTTTTGCTATTGCCTCTTGTAATGCCGTCCGCAACCAAGCAGAATTCACTTGGGTGCTGGGACAATACTGGGCATACCGAAACAGGCGATTGGGATCGGTGCGCGTATCCAAAGGACTCTCGCACACCACAACCTCCCAAACTTTCTTTTGGTTCTCATCCAAGATTGGACGGGAGTAGAAATCTATCTCCCAAATGCTACCCATGAACTATCATTACGATTTCTTTACTTCACCTAACATCAACATACACGTTTTCTGACACTTATTAGTCAGTAGTGAGTAGTGAGTCAGTTAGTCAGTTGTTAGGGAGCAGGGAGTAGGGAGCAGGGAGCAGGGAGTAGGGAGTAGGGGCGAGGAGTGAGGGGACAAGGGAGCAGAGGAGCTTCAGGTGCAGAGGAGAGATCGGGAGCAATTCTAGCCACTAGCCACTCACGACACCCCACACCCCATTCTTCACCGATCGCTGATAACTGAATAACTGACAACTGACAACTGATACAGAATTGATTATTAAAAAAATATAAACTATAAGAATGATTTATATACTTAGGAATGAGTCGTCTTTATTTATAAGCATTACTTATTAGTTTGCAACAACTAAATTCCTTTACTAATCAGGCTTGGATCGGCGTTACAAGCGAGAATTTTTCTCGTAGTATCAGAGATGTGATCGAATAAACACGGCAAAGCTGTTTAGCAGCAACCCGTACTGTTTGACGCATCTCAAAGCTAGATTTTGGGATATTCAGCGAGTTCCTTGCCTTGGCGAGGAGCAAGTACGATCGCGCCAAATTTCAGGTTGCGAACGCGATCTCTTAGGGTATGGGAGCGACCAACGCATGGTTGCTGAAAGGTGATAGAAGGAGGCGTTTCGTCTCGACTTTCTGTCCGCCCACGCTCAGACTAAAGAGCTGCGATCTTCCTCCCGCGATCGCCAATTCGGAAAGGCAACTTGTTGAGAGAACAGGTATACCTTATTTTATCCTGCCGTCTATAAAGAGGACAACTAAATGGCAACTTACAAAGTCACATTAATCAACGAGGCAGAAGGGCTAAACACCACGATTGATGTGGATGACGATACCTATATTCTGGACGCAGCTGAAGAAGCTGGATTAGATCTACCATATTCCTGTCGTGCTGGTGCTTGCTCTACCTGTGCGGGCAAAATGGTATCTGGAACGGTAGACCAGTCCGACCAATCTTTCTTGGATGACGATCAGATCGAAGGCGGCTACGTACTAACCTGCGTAGCGTATCCTACTTCTGACTGTACGATTGAAACGCACAAAGAAGAAGAACTTTACTAGGAACAGGAGACGGGAGAAGACAAGGGAGGCAGGGGAGCAGAGGCGCAGAGGCGCAGAGGGAGCAATTCTAGCCACTCTCCCGCCTCCCGATTCTCCTGTACGAGCGGGTTTAACCGCAGATTGATTTGTTCTAGTACAACTAAACTAAACAAAACCGCTCCTACGACTCTCGACTTCCGACTCCTGACTCCCTAATTTGTGTCCCAGGATAGTAAAAGTTGAGGATGCGATCGCTCTTCCACCCCAGTTTTGCCAAACCACTTGCACCTGTTTGGCTAAGACCAACTCCATGCCCTAAGCCACCACCGACAAAAGTATAGCCCTGTAGGGCATTTTCTCCTTTGGTTTGGTCGTATAAGGGTTCTAAATAAAATAGAGTGCTTCTCGGTGCAGAAAAAGCACTGCGAATTTCATCTTTTTCTAATAAAATATTACCGCGATCGGTTTGTACGGCGAGTTTGAGGATTCTACCTCCAGGCGATCGCTGCGTCACTTGTATTTGTTGAATGCGGCTGAAGTTAGCTAGCGAACTCCGATTCTTGGTTAAAAATTTTTGTAGGTCTTGGGTGAGCTGTTCGATACTACTTTCTCTACGCCAGCGAAACAGCCGCGTTCCCGCTTCGTTAAATCCCCGTTGCATGTTGATAAAACGTTGAAAGTTACTTTCGTCAGCAAGGCTCTGACGTGATAAATCCCAAATGCTGTAAGCAGAATCTACCAAAGATTTTAGATAAGGTTTGTCTGAGCCATTCCAAACATCGCTAAAAACAGCCGTTACTCCACCTGTTGTAGAAGAATAGAGTGCGTCAACTAACTCGTTGTTATAAGTTAGCACCTTATTTCTAGTTGCTAAAATTGCTCGATCTGCATTGGGATCGGTATCTTTTAAGCCCACATAAACTTGACAATGGGTATCGGCGCTCAGTTCGTATCCATCGATCGCAAAACGGCGCAAATTCCGTAAGGCATACGTTCGAGCAATAATAGTTTGTGCTTCGATCGCCGCATAAGATACATTTCTGCCGATTTCATGGGGTACAACTCCCCGTAGATAGGTTTCAAGAGGTACATTGTTGACTAAGGTATAAGTCCCGTAGGCATTCGGTTGCAGTTGCAATTTTCCGGCAAAGGGAATTCCATATTTATCTTCTTTACCTTGGCGAACTTGGATTAAATTTTTATTTGCAATCACTTCCAGGCGATCGCTACTATAACGATTGCCGTTGACTTCCCAGCTGACGATTGGCACTTGCTGCAAAATTCGGCTATCTAAATGTGCAGTTTTCTTCCCTTGAAGCTGGACGCTGCTGAGCAACATTCGCCGCAAAAACGGCGTGTTATAAACTTGGCGTTTTGCCCACACTTGCCATTGTTCCGGCTGAGCAATTTCTGTCTCAATCCCTAAGGCACGCCATTGCTTTGCCGCGTCTTCCGCAGTCTCAAAGCTACGATGAGTGCTAAGAACTACCCGCTCTTGCAATACGGGTGTCACTAAAGTTTGCATCTGCACTACTAATTTGACATTGTTAGCGCTGAGCTGAGTTTCCTGCGGTCGCACTGTTTTATTGTGAGTTTGAGTTCGGCTGCTAAATTTGAGCTGGAGGCGATCGCCTGGTGTTGCTTGCAGCGTCAATTCATCTGTCAGTTCATCCCCAAAGTGCTGCACCACGCCAACTTTGAGTTGTGTCTCTTCACCCCGTGCTGCCAAAGTTGCACTAGCCAATCCCAGCCAGCAGGCGATCGTCAGTACGCCGCAGAAGAGAGCTGAGGGAGCTGAGGGAGAAGAATTACTTCTGGCTCCTGGCTCCTGACTCTTGACTCCTGACTCCTGACTCCTAATTTTTGACTTTTGACTTTTGACTTTTGACTTAAAAATATTTCTTTCCATAGATATAAATGTGTAAGCGCAATTTTTGATGTGTCTAACCTCATTTCTCCATCAATTTATCTCTCTTTAGTTGAGTTGCAGAGAAAGTACAAATATATGTTGCATAATAAAGTCATAACGAGTATGATTTAGAAAGAGGTGATGCAAAGCGATAGATATGACAAAAGTACAAGAGATTCCCTTGAATCAGATTCGGCGACCTTTGCCACGGGAGAACGACCAGCAGAAGGTCAAAGCACTGATGGAGTCAATTCAAGAGATCGGACAGCAAGAGCCAATTGACGTACTGGAAGTGGAAGGACAATACTACGGTTTCTCTGGCTGCCATCGCTACGAAGCTTGTCAGCGTTTGGGGAAAGAAACAATCCTTGCTAGAGTGCGCAAGGCTCCCCGTGCAGTTCTGAAGATGCACATGGCGTAGTGAGGGAGCAGGGAGCAGGGAGCAGTTATCAGTGAAGAGTAGTTAGTGAAATACTCCTGATTGCTAAATGCTGAACGAGAAATTAAAAATTGAATTGTGAAGTACCTTCCTAGAGCAATATCGCTCTAAGCTAAGAAAATCGAGTAAACCACTGAGTAGAG
>NZ_JBOFLP010000309.1:0-9420 GCF_051657925.1 Chroococcidiopsis sp. | reverse complement strand
TAATCTTGCAACCACAGTGACTGCAAGTGGGAGCAAGAGCTTTAATAGCACATTCAAAGCTATCGAATATATGTGGCTTGCCAGCTAGAATGACTTCAAAAGCCTTGTCGTAATCATTACCGCACACTTCACACTGAGGCATTGTTCTGACTCCCGTGCATGACTTGCTATCAAAAATTTTGATTTCCTGCTATCAAAAATTTTGATTTCCCTGCTAAACTCTATTTTACTCTTTTTGCTGAGAATGTACTACTTAACAGTTGCGCTTCCTTAGCACGTAGTAGAATATGTAAATAATAACAGGGATTGTGTTGTTGGTTGCTGCGAATAAACCTTTCTCAATCTACAAGAATAGAGCTTTATTCTGTATAAAAATATATACCTATCTTTAAGCTGGAATTTCCCTTGCCGCAAAACTTTAATTTTATGTAGACAATGTAGTCAATCTAGATATTTCCACACATTTCGCTGAAGTGTAGAAAGCCGAGATCCTTTGCTACGACTGAATTAAAATAGTGAATGTGCGATTGAATTTACCCTAAAAATGGTAGCGATCGCCCCTCACGAGTTCCTCACATTATTTTTCTACGCTAAAGATAGCTAAGTTAACTATTCTGGCTTTTCGTGTCGCAAACTCCTGAAAAAGGAGGGAAAGATTTTTATGAAAACTGGCATGTTACTAGACCCAACCAAAGAAATTCCCAGTCGCTTATCAGAACAAATTAAAAATAATTTTCCCGATCGAGAATTGAGCGATTTCAATATCCGCTATTACCAGTGTGTAGAAGACGTAGGTTACGAATACTTCACCGAAACAGTCTTACCGATTTGTGGCAATCATGCCGCAGTTCAATATCTCGAACCATTCATCTCTTTCATGCGTTTGGGAGAGTCACTCATTCTATCTAAAGAAGGAATGGCGATCTACGCCAGCGAGGAAAACGACACTTGTACGGAATGCGGACCTTTTTGGTTCGTGACAGCTAAGCCTGTATGAGAAAGCGCCTCATGCGGATTCATCACCTCTGGGGTATTGCCTCGGAGGTGTAAACCTGCCAAGCACGAGCATAAGCAGCAACTGCACGTTCTAGGTTTTCGGTTCGGTCTCCCCGAACTCTGTGGCTGTATCGGCTCCGCGTTTGGCACTAGTTTCTAACACGAAAAGTATCTGCTGATACCACTCATCGGCATCGGGAAATTTTAGTTTGAGTAGTTGAGCGGTGGTCAGAATCGGCTGGAGGATATTGTTCAAGTCATGGGCAATACCGCTAGCCAACGTGCCAAGGTTCTCTAGGCGCTGAGCGCGCAAGCACTGAGCTTCGAGTTGTTTTTTCTCGGTGATGTCTGTGTTAACGGCGAGAATGGATTTGGGTCGTCCCGCTTCATCTCGCACCAAAGTCCAGCGACTTTGAACAATGAGTTGCTTGCCCTCTTTAGTAACGTGCTGAAGTTCTCCCTGCCACTCTCCCTGCTCGATCGCTGTGTTGAGGGCAACTTCGACTTAAGGCACAACTTCCTCACTAAATAGCTGGGTTGCCTTTGCGCCGAGTGCTTCCATAGCTGACCAACCGTAAAGGCTTTCGGCACCTTGGTTCCAGAAGAGAATGTGGTGTTCTAGATCCCGAACAAAAATTGCGTCCGATGCAAGATTTAGTAATGCTGCTTGTTCTTGGATTTTCTGTTCTGAGTGTTTGCGATCGCTAATGTCCTCCACTGCACCCAAAATCCTCACAACTCGTTTTTCCGCGTCATCCCATTCGGGTTGGATGCGATCGCGAATCCAGCGAACTTCCCCGTGCTTGGTAACAATTCGATACTCTAACGTTCCCGAATGCCGTTGCTGGAGTAGGTCGGCAAAAAACTGACGCACGGTGGGCAAATCGTCGGGATAGATGATGTCAAACCAAGTCTGCGTCCCATCAAAGAATTCTGCATGGGTATAGCCTGTAATCCGGCTCATGTTGGGGGTTGCCCATTCCTCAACCGCTGTTCCTTCTGGGGTAATGAGGTTGGTATAAATGTAGTCCGATGTCAGTTCGGCGATCGTGCGATAGCGGGCTTCGCTGGCTTGTAAGGAAGCTTCGGCAAGTTGGCGAGCCCTTCGGGAAGCTTCGCTAACGCGGATTTCCTGTTGCAACTTGGCATTTGCGTGACTGAGATCGGCAGTGCGTTCTGTGACTAGTTGTTCTAAATTATCGTGAGCCGCCTGCAAACTTTGTTGCATTTGTTGGCGATCGGTGATGTCGTGCAGCAGCCAGCGCCAGCCTACTAGCTGTCCCTGGGAATCTTGCATACTCGTCACGGCGATCGTCACGGGGAAAGGATTACCTTTGCGTGGCTGGAGGTTAACTTCCCAGTCCTGTACCTCTTGCAACTGTGCCAATCGAGTCCGAAATGTCTGACGCTCTGACGCGGCAATGTAGTTAGCTAAGGGATTGCCGACTAAATAGTTCATGTTGACACCCAGTAAGGTAGCTGCGACACGATTTGCCGCTTGGATCTTTCCCCAGATATCAGTCACTAGGTAGCCATCTGGCGCTTGCTCAAACAAGTCCTGGTAACGCTGGCGCTCTAACTCTACCGCTTCACGGGCATCTGCTAGTTCTTCATGTGAAGAGCGGACTTCCTCTTCGGCTACCTGCAATTCTTCCAGAGCTACCTGCAATTCCTCGTTGGCTCGTTCTAGTTTGGCGGTTTGCTCTTGCACTCGTCTTTCTAACTCATTGCGGGCTTGCGGCAATGCTGCTTGACTCTCTTCTAGTTGTTGCTTCAAGCGTGTCCGTTCTAGTACTTGATGAATCGCCAGCCGCAGGCTCTCAGGTGTGGTGTTGCTTTTAACCAAGTAGTCGGTAGCATCGCTTTTCATTCCTGGCACGGCGATCTCTTCATTTCCTCGATCTGTTAACATTATGACTGGCAGATCGTCCTTGCCTGTCAAAGCCTTTAACTCGCTTAAAACTTCTAGCCCATCTCGATCTGGCAGTATAATCGTCTAAGACGATCGCGTCGGGAAATTGCTCGGAACACAATTCCAGAGCCTGTTTTCCAGTATCTGCTGCTAAAATCCTATAAGCGTGCTGTCGCTCCCGCAGCAGATAGCGGCAGTAGGTTTCCCGTTCTTCTTTGCAGTCATCGACCAGCAGAATTGTGCGTAATACTTCGGTCATGCACCCTCTGCCGAAATGTATTCGGCAACAAAACGTACTTAAATTGACACCTGATGAAAACTTGAATGGCTTGTCCGATCTATTTAACAGAGATTATGCTTGTCGCAGCAGTTTTGCCATCTACTTGTATATAAACTATACCTTCAAGAGGATGCGCGTTGAGGATAATTTAAGCAAACAATCGACGCATCAAGGTATTGAGTTGCAAGATAGATATGTTAATAACTTACATGCAAAAGAGTGGAGTTATTCCCTAGTCAACGATAATTGCCTAAGTAATATTGAAGAACAAAGGAGGTAAAAAAGTAAAGCTGTTGTGAAAGCTGTTACACAAATCGATCGCATTTTAAAACTAGGTTGCAAGATGCTTGGGAATCGGCGCTCTAGGAAAGCAAAGCCCTATGCGGATACGGTAGCACCAGCGGGAGTTGTTTTCCACGTACATGAAGTAACAAAAATTTATCGCATGGGTGAGGTGGAAGTTCATGCCTTGCAAGAAGTTGACCTCGACCTTTATGAAAGAGAATTTGTCGTGCTGCTGGGACCTTCCGGCAGTGGTAAATCAACTTTACTCAACATTCTGGGCGGATTGGACATGCCTTCTAGCGGTCACGTATTTTTTCGCGATCGCGACCTCACCCATGCCAGCGATGCCGAACTCACCCGCTTTCGGCGCGATTGCGTTGGCTTTGTCTTCCAGTTTTACAACCTGATTCCCAGCCTCACGGCACGGGAGAACGTCGCCCTCGTCACCGAGATCGCCCGCAGACCCATGCCTCCAAAGCAAGCACTAGAGTTGGTTGGTTTAGGCGATCGTCTCGACCATTTCCCCGCGCAACTATCGGGAGGGGAACAACAGCGGGTAGCGATCGCCCGTGCTATTGTTAAACGTCCTGAAGTGCTGTTGTGCGACGAGCCAACCGGAGCGTTAGATTTTCAAACGGGAAAATTAGTATTGGAAGCCCTAGCACAGGTCAACCGCGAACTCGGCACGACAACAGCAGTCATTACTCACAACGCGGGCATTGCCGCGATGGCAGATCGAGTAGTGACGATGCGCAGCGGCAAAATTAGCCGCGTTCAATGCAATGAAACTAAAGTGTCGCCCGCAGAATTAGAATGGTAGGCGAACCCCTCACAATTTCCTTATTCTAATTTTCTATATAGAGGCATAGCTCGATCCTTAGCGATCGTGAGGGATAAAATGCATGAAAGCCCTTGATAAGAAACTTCTACGCGACCTCTGGCGCTGGCGAGGGCAAATTCTGGCGATCGCCCTAGTTATTGCCTGCGGGATTGCTAGTTTTGTCTCGATGCTGAGTGCATATAATTCCCTGCAACTAACCCAAGCAAGCTACTACGAGCAATATCGTTTTGCTCAAGTCTTCGCCCAATTAAAGCGATCGCCCCTATCTCTCAAAGCGCAGATTGAGACAATTCCAGGGGTGGCGCAGGTACAGACGCGGGTGGTGGCAGATGTCAACCTAGATATTTCAGGACGGGCAGAACCAGCGATCGGACGGTTAATTTCCATCCCAGAACGCCAGCCACCCCTACTCAACAGCCTCTACATTCGTCGCGGGCGCTACATCCAGCCAAACCGAGATAATGAGGTATTAATCGCTGAAAGCTTTGCCAAAGCCCATCAACTGGATTTAGGCGATACTATAGGTGCGGTAATTAACGGACGCTGGCAAAAGTTATTAATTGTCGGCATCGCCCTCTCGCCAGAGTATGTCTATGCCATCCAAGGATCGGGCGATATTTTTCCCGATAACCAACGCTTCGGTATTCTCTGGATGGGGCGGGAGGCACTAGGAACTGCTTTCAATATGGATGGGGCATTCAATGACGTGACCCTAACGTTGATGCGAGGGGCAATTGAGGCAGATGTCATCTTTCATCTCGATCGCCTGCTGGAAAGGTATGGTGGATTTGGGGCATACGGGCGCAAAGACCAACTTTCTCACCGCTTCCTCTCGGAAGAATTGAAACAGTTACAGGCAACAGCCACATTCGTGCCGTCCATCTTTTTGGGGATTGCGGCATTTCTGCTGCAAGTCCTGCTGTCTCGTCTGATAACGACCCAGCGCGACCAGATCGCCGTTTTGAAAGCCTTCGGTTACAACGACCTAAAAATCGGTCTGCATTACTTGCAGTTTGTACTGGCGATCGTGTTAGTTGGTGCAGCGATCGGTACGGCTATAGGAGTCTGGTTTGGAACTGCGATTACCCACAACTATGCCAGATTTTTCTCCTTTCCCATCCTCCGCTACCAAGCAGGAACGAGTGTAGTGGCTGGAGCAATTCTGGTCAGCGGGGGTGCGGCGATTGTGGGTGCTTTAACAGCAGTGCAAAAGGCAATCTCCCTGCCACCTGCCGAAGCCATGCGTCCCGAACCACCCGCCAGCTTTCGCCCAACCTTTATCGAACGGTTGGGATTTGGGCGTTTCTTCTCTCCGGCGATTCGGATCGTGCTGCGTAACATCGAGCGCAAACCAATACAAGCTTTCCTATCTACCCTAGGAATTGCTCTTGCCGTTGGGATGCTAGTTGTCAGCGGCTACTTTACCGATGCCCTGCAATACATGATTGACGTGCAGTTTCGCCAAATCCAGCGCGAGGATGTCGCGATCGCCTTCAACGAGCCGCGTCCCTCCCGCGTGCGATATGAAGTCGCTCATCTACCAGGTGTCTTAAAAGCCGAAGTCTTCCGCACAGTACCCGCACGGTTGCGATACGAACACCGCACCTATCGAGTGGGAATTTTGGGACTCGAACCAGAGACAGAACTGCGTCGCCTATTAGATCGCCACCTACAACCGATTTATTTGCCCCTTGATGGGGTGGTGCTATCGACAACGCTAGCAGAGATCTTGAGTGCCAAACAGGGCGATGTCCTAACGCTGGAGATTCTAGAAGCAGATAGACCGATCCGTACCGTTCTTGTGGTGGGGTTAGTGGACGAATTGATCGGCGTTTCCGCCTATATGGATATCCATGCCCTGAATCGATTGATGCGAGAAGGGGGAACTGTCTCTGGGGCATATTTGGCTGCCGATGCGCTGCAAATCGATCGCCTCTACGCGACGCTCAAACGCATACCAGCGGTGACGGGAGTTTCTGTACGAAAAATGGCGATCGCGCGGTTTGAAGCCACCATTGCTGGGAGTTTGGGAATTTTTACCGCCGTCATGACGATTTTTGCCTGCATTATTGCCTTTGGAGTCGTTTACAACGCCGCTCGGATTGCCCTTTCAGAACGCAGTCGGGAATTAGCTACCCTGCGCGTCATCGGTTTTACCCAGGCAGAAGTTGCCGTCGTCCTGTTGGGCGAACAAGCGGTGCTGACTCTTGTTGCCATTCCTTTAGGGTTAGCAATAGGATTTGGAATTTCTGCCTTACTCTCCCTTGCCTTCACCTCCGAACTCTATCGTTTTCCCCTGGCAATTACCAATGCGACATATGCATTTGCAACGATCGCCATCCTCATCGCCGCAGCGATCTCAGGGGCGATCGTCAGTCGCCAGTTGAGCGATTTAGATTTGGTTGCAGTGTTGAAAACAAGAGAGTAATATCAGTAGATTTGGATCTGATTCCAGTTGTCGCTAGTTGGTTACTGTCCTATCCATTGGTAGATAATTTTTCCAGGCGATTGAGCAACTTTTTCTCAATCTCTGCTAGCTTTGTCTCCACATGGGATATGAGTTTTTCTTCCATCTCTGCTAGTTTTGTTTCCAAATGAGAGATGAGCTGTTCTTCCATCGGAATTTGAGAGGGAGTTGGCTTAACAACAAGCGGTATTCTTCGTGCAATAGCCTGCATAAGTCTTGATAAACTAGGCATCAAAGAAGGGTGAGGCTCGTAAGGAGGATTAAAAAATCGCAACAAATAGTTTCAGCTTCACTCGGTTCTATTTTAATTATACTCCGCTTTTCCAAGCTCAAATCTAGACGTTCCTTGGCAGTCCAATTAATTTCACGTCCTCCATCTCCCCATAGCGGAGCAACGTGCTTATATTCTCCATATCTTTCAATTAAGCTCTGCACTTCTGGGGTGATAGGTAATACCTGCTGAACCCAAATACTGCCACTTCTAATCTTTAGTAAAACTTCACTACTGTTAACAATTAAAATTGTTGCGAAGAGTAAATATTTGGTCGAATCGAGTTTTTTTATTACTACTTGATGCTCGATTTTAGGACGTGGAAATGCTTGTCTTCTTTTCAAAAAAAGCGTGTAAGTCCAAAAGCCACTGACACCCAAGGCAACAGTTGTCGCGATCGCTTGGATTCCCTGAGCTAGCTCTTTAAAGTCTGTAATGTCCATTTACACTTACAGCTACAGAAAAACTCTATTTTTAAGGGACATTTTACAGCAAACAAAAGGCATGGGAAAAAGAGTAACTGTTAGTAACACATAGCTATTAACTGCACAAATTAAGTTCAACAGCCACCTAAAATAGAAACAGGTTCTAAACAGCTTCTAGATCGGTGCAAAGGTTGTTCGGGTCGAACACTGCAAAATTCGGGCAGGTAGAAAACCGCGATCGCCTAGTAGCTGGTTTGGAAGAACATTGGGGGCAGTCGTGAAACTATTACCCTTGCCGAAGAAAGCGACCGAACCAAAACCACCCCAAGAGAAGACACGAGGGCAAAAGCACCTGCCCCGCATCTCGCCAAAACAGCTCGTCTATGGGGCGATCGCGCTGGCTACCCTAATTTTAGTTGTACGGGCATTCCGTCCCGCACCGATCCGCGTCGATACTGCACGGGTGACTCGCGGCGATCTCCAAGACACGGTCAATGCAGAAGGCAAAACCCGCGTCCACGATCGCTTTGTCGTGTCGGCAAGTATTGATGGTCGTTTGGCTCGGATCGAATTGGATGAAGGGGATGCCGTGCAGCCAGGAACCGTAGTTGCTCGGATCGATCCCTTACCATTAAATGCCTCGGTGCAACAAGCCTTGGCTCAGTTAGCAGAGTGGCAAGCACAACGAGCTGGGGTAGCCACGCAACGTCCCAAACAGGCAACCCTAGAACAGGCACGAAAGCGCATCCTCGCAGCTCAGGCATTACAGCGTCAGGCAGTTGCTAAGGTAGCTCAAGCTGAGGCAGCATTGAATCAAGCACGCCGCGATCGCCAACGCGCCCAACAACTGCAATCCACCGGAGTTATCTCCCGCCAAGAACGGGAAACGGCAGAACTGAATGCCACCACAAGGGTGAAGGAGTTTGAGGCAGCAAGCCTAGCGGCGAAAGTTGCCACTGCCGACCTTGAAGTAGCGCGGGCAGCCTTGTCTGTCTTGCAGGCAGAACAAACCGATCCTGACTATTTACTACGAGTCTACGATGCGCGGATTGCAAATGTAGAGGCGGAACTCTCGAAGTTGAGGGATGAAGCAACCCGTACTGTAATTCGATCGCCCGTGCGCGGTCGAGTTTTGCGGGTGCTGCAAAAAAGCGCCCAGTTTGTCACCTCTGGTACTCCCCTGCTGGAGGTGGGAGACATTTCCCATCTGGAACTGGTTATCGACGTGCTGTCATCGGATGCCGAGAAAATCGAGCCAGGGGATGCGATCGCGATCGACCAAGGAAGTGAGGCTCAACCGTTACGGGCTAAAGTGCGGCTGGTGGAACCCTCAGCTTTTACCAAAGTGTCTGCTTTAGGGGTGGAGGAGCAACGAGTAAATGTTATTGGTGACTTTGTAAACTCAGCTCATGGCTTCGGCGATGCCTACCGCGTCGATGTCAAGATCGTTATCTGGGAAGGGAAGGATATCTTGAAAGTGCCGCTGAGTGCTTTATTTCGCTGCGATAAATCTTGGTGCGCTTTTGTTGTTAAGGATGGCAAAGCCGAGCGCCGTTTGCTTGTAGTTGGTCAGCGCAGCGACTTTGAGGTAGAAATTCGCCGAGGGCTTCAGCAGGGTGATGCAGCGATTCTGCATCCTTCGGAGCAAATTGAATCAGGTAGCCGCGTTATCTCGAACTCCTAATTGTCAATGCTCTCACACATTTAGCTTGCATTATCAGTGCAGTCAAAACACTTGCCACTATCAACTTTAAACATTTTGACTTTTAACTTTTAACTTTTGACTTGCTTACTATGAACTCCTTAGAGGGTGTTATGCACTTTGTAGTGCCAAGTCTGTAAATCGTTTTAGCATCAAGGCAGCAAAAGCAACAAGATGAAAACCGACTAAAGTTTCTGCTAGACGCTCATAATCCTTTGCTAATCGACGAAATCGCCCAGCC
>NZ_JBOFLP010000308.1:0-5322 GCF_051657925.1 Chroococcidiopsis sp. | reverse complement strand
GGCTGTTGGTTTAATTCTGACTCCAATTTACTTGCTGTCCATGTTGCGGCAAGTCTTCTATGGAAAAGAAAATCACGAACTGGCATTCGAGTCATATTTAGGCGATGCTAGACCGAGAGAAGTTGCGATCGCAATGTGTTTGCTAGTTCCCATCGTTGGCATTGGCTTGTATCCTAAAATTGCCACTCAAACTTTTGATGTAAAGACGGTAGCAGTCGCAAGCCAAGTACGTACCGCACTGTCTACCGTGGTAGCGCAGCAGCCCAAGACTCCTCTATATTCTCGCCTGCTGACTGCACCTCAGTTAGCCGTAACTCAGACATCAAATTTGGCTGAATAGTCATTTGTCATTAGTCATCGGTCATTTGTTTGTAGAGGCGGGTTCACCGAGATTTTCAGTCACCAGTCGAAATGTTTGGTAAACCCGCCCATACATTAGCAAGACCATATAAAGCATATTTCGTTTAGGGGCGCACAGATGTGCGCCCCTAATTTATGTTGCGATCGAATAAATCCCGACAAAAAAAGTCGGGTATGTTTGACTCGCTATATACACCGTGTTAGTATCAACCGAAGTTGACGGACAATCGAGGGAATGACTAATGACTCAGGCGATCGCAAACCAAACCAAGACAAACGCCACATTTAGAGCCTTGAAATGTAAAGAATGTGGTGCTGAGTACGAACTACAAGCAATGCATGTTTGCGAATATTGCTTTGGACCATTGGAAGTTGCCTACGATTACAACGCTCTGCGCGATACCGTCACTCGCGAAAGCATTCAAAAAGGACCCCACTCAATTTGGCGCTATCGTCCTTTTTTACCTGTTGCTACTGATAACCCAATTGATGTCGGAACTGGCTTAACACCTTTAGTTCGTGCCAATCGCCTAGCGCGTCGCCTCGGACTGAAAAAGCTTTACATTAAAAACGATGCCGTCAACATGCCTACCCTCAGCTTTAAGGATCGGGTGGTATCGGTTGCCCTGACTCGCGCTAGAGAATTAGGTTTTACGACAGTATCTTGTGCGAGTACGGGAAATTTAGCTAATTCTACCGCGGCGATCGCCGCTCACGCAGGGTTAGATTGCTGCGTTTTCATTCCTGCCGATTTAGAAGCAGGTAAGGTTTTAGGAACTTTGATCTACAGCCCTACTGTAATGGCAGTACAAGGTAACTACGACCAAGTCAACCGCCTCTGTTCTGAAGTGGCAAATACATACGGTTGGGGTTTTGTCAATATCAATTTGCGCCCCTATTACTCCGAAGGTTCCAAGACTTTAGGTTATGAAGTTGCAGAACAACTGGGTTGGGAATTACCAGACCACGTAGTTGCGCCTCTAGCTTCTGGTTCCCTGTTCACCAAAATCTACAAAGGCTTCCAAGAATTTACCGAAGTTGGCTTAGTAGAAGGCAAGCACGTCAGATTCAGCGGCGCGCAAGCCGATGGGTGTTCGCCGATTGCCCAAGCTTATCGGGAAAACAGAGACTTTATCAAACCAGTAAAACCGAGTACGATTGCTAAATCAATTGCGATCGGTAATCCAGCGGATGGTGTCTATGCCTTAGATATTGCGCGGAAAACAAACGGTAATATTGAATCAGTTAGCGATCCCGAAATTATCGAAGGAATCAAATTACTAGCAGAAACTGAAGGTATCTTTACCGAAACTGCTGGTGGAACCACGATCGCCGTGTTGAAAAAACTGGTAGAAGCAGGTAAAATCGACCCCGAAGAAACTACCGTTGCTTACATCACTGGAAATGGCTTGAAGACACAAGAAGCCATTCAAGGATATGCAGGCGAACCCCTGACAATTGAGCCAAAACTCGATAGCTTTGAAAGAGCATTAGAGCGTTCTCGTACCCTCGAACGCCTAGATTGGCAACAAGTTTTGGTTTAAATTAGTCATTTGTCATTAGTCATTTGTCATTAGCAATTATTGCTTTTGACTTTTGACTTTTGACTTTAAAATTATCTACTCCCTATTCCCTAATTTATGGCTGTTAAAGTACTAATTCCGACTGCATTGCAAAAGTTCACCAACAATCGAGCTACTTATGAGGGTAGCGGTAATAGCGTAGCCGAGCTGATTGAATCTCTGGAACAGGGTTTTCCTGGGATTAAGTCCCGTTTGTGTGACGAACAGGGACAACCGCGTCGTTTCTTGAATCTATACGTCAATAGCGAAGATATTCGCTTTTTGGATGGTATAGATACACCTTTAAAAGAAGGCGATGAAGTGAGCATCGTCCCTGCGGTAGCTGGCGGTTAATTCAGTTATTCAGTTGTCAGTTGTCAGTTATCAGTGTAGAGACGTTACATGTAACGTCTCTACTATCGTGTCACAATGTTCTTAAGGAAAAACTTATAAAGCGATCGCTCTTATACCTAATAGATCGAGGAATGAGTTGAGCAATGGCAGAAGAAAATCAGAATCCAGCACAGGCTCCAGCAGGAGAAACGGCAGGCGAAAACGCGCCACCCAGCACTGTAGACAAACAAGCTCCTGATGTCGTTGCAGAAAATCTCAAAACGACTTCTGACCCAGAAGCTTCAGAGATTCCTACTGCCAACGCACCAGTTCCAGAAGAGAATTTAGTGGCGAATACGGACGAGGCAAAGGAAAAAGGCACGGCGACAGCAGAAGCTCCAAATGAAACTGACCAGCAAGCAAAAGCAGCTGACAAGCCAGGTTCCAAAAAACCTGACGCATCACCCAAAGCCGACAAGCCAGCCGCTAAAGCTAAGAAAGAAAAGGGTCCGACAGTCGAAGATAAACCATTTACTGAGTTCATTCAACAAGACTACATCCCAGCTATCGAGAAAGCTTTAAAGGCTCAAGGAGTAGTGGATATAGACTTAACTTTCGCCAAGCAAAAAATGCCTGTTGTGAGCTACGAACAACAAGAGTGCTGGCAAATCGTTGGTAAGTGGCAAAATGTCTCGCGACAATTCAACCTTTATTTCCCTGACGAAGATATTCAAGGCAAGAAATATTTCTCTTGCAATGAAGGCTCTCGACCCAGTACAATCGAGCATTTTCTGGGTGACGAACGCAAAATGACACTCGACCTATTAATGTGGGGAATCATCCAACGGTTGAACGGTCAAAAGTGGCTGTCACTGAATTAAGTTCAACTATATTCTCATTCTAGATATGGTATTTGTAGGGGCGTACATCTGTGCGTCCCTACTATCTTTGTATTTCATTCAACTGCAAATCGCTACGATGGCAATTCCATAAATTTATAAACGACCACTCCAGTTGCAGGATGGTTGTCAACTCCCACATAACCAGACTTGACCATTTCTTTTAAGGTTGCTTCTACCTGAGCAAAACTAGCACCAGTCTCCATCACGCCTTGCGTGACGGAAAGCTTACCCCCATGCGCCGCCGCAGCTTTGAGCAATTTAACCATCAATTGCTCTTTAGGATTTATTTGGATTGTCTGGGTAGCAACTACCGGGTCTGATAGCGGTACGCCAGCAGCAGATAAGCCCATTTTGGCTCTCAGCTTAGCATTGTAATCATCTACCATATCGGGAATTAGAAATAAATCGATCAATTGCCCGACACCGAATAAGCCAAAGGTAAATAGCCACAACAAACCCGTAGCTATTTTGCCGTTATAGAAGCGATGCAACCCGTAAACTTGAAGCAAACAACCCAACCACAGAATATAAGAACTACTAGTTTTATTCATAAGTTGTGTGGATAACCAGGGAGCGTATTTTCTATGTTAGAGATTGGTATTGGATTTGACAGGTACGGTTATTAATCATTGGTCATTGGTCATTGGTCATTGGTCATTTGTATTTCCACTCCCGACTCCCGTACGGGCGGGTTTAACCGCAGAGCCATTTGTTATTTACAGGGATCTTCAAAAAACCCGCCCCTACGACTCCCGATTTTCAATGCATAAATCAGCCTATTTTGCCCAAAAAATAACGAATTTGTAAAAAAAGTTGATGGGGTGTAGTAACTCTTAATGTGGTAAAGCCACGCGATCGCCCTGAACCCTTGGTAGACTGAATTTTAGATAATAAATTGCGCTCTATCTTTTGTTACAGAGATAAGAACCCCACAAGAGCAAAACGACATGGTAGATTCCCTAAAAAAACCGAGCTTTGAAGAAATACGTCCTGGGGTAAAAGCTCCAGCAAAGGAAACCATACTTACGCCTCGGTTTTATACAACAGACTTCGATGAAATGGCGCGGATGGATATTTCCGTCAACGAAGATGAGTTGAAAGCAATACTCGAAGAGTTTCGTACTGACTACAATCGCCATCACTTCGTCCGAGATGAAGAATTTGAAAGGTCTTGGGATCACATTGATGGGGAAACTCGCCAATTATTTGTTGAGTTTTTAGAGCGTTCTTGCACGGCAGAGTTTTCTGGTTTCTTGCTGTACAAAGAACTCAGCCGCCGCTTGAAGGGTAAAAACCCCGTATTGGCAGAGTGTTTCGCCCTCATGTCGCGGGATGAAGCCCGTCACGCAGGTTTCCTAAATAAAGCGATGTCTGATTTTAACTTGTCGCTCGATTTAGGATTCTTAACCAAGAACCACACGTATACTTTCTTCAAACCGAAGTTTATCTTCTACGCCACTTATCTATCGGAAAAAATCGGTTACTGGCGCTACATCACGATTTACCGTCATTTCCAAGCGCATCCTGAAGATCGGATCTATCCAATTTTCCGCTTCTTTGAAAACTGGTGTCAGGACGAAAACCGTCACGGTGATTTCTTTGATGCGATTATGCGGGCGCAACCGCAAATGTTAAATGACTGGAAAGCGCGGTTATGGTGTCGCTTCTTCCTGCTGTCAGTGTTTGCCACTATGTATCTTAACGATATTCAGCGGGCTGGATTCTATGCTTCCATCGGCTTGAATGCACGGGATTACGATGTCTACGTGATTGAGAAGACGAACGAAACCGCAGGACGGGTATTTCCGGTGATGCTGGATGTAGAGAATCCAGAGTTTTACCAACGCTTAGATGTTTGCGTGAAGAATAATGAAAAATTAACGGCGATCGCTAGCTCTAATACGCCGAAGTTTCTACAATTCTTCCAGAAATTACCGTTCTATGTTTCCAATGGTTGGCAATTATTGCGGTTGTACCTGATGAAGCCAATTGACGTTGCTCCGTCTCACGGAATGGTACGATAGCAACTTTAAGTTTTGCTCCGCTAAAGTGGTTCTGTACTATGCAGAACCACTTTTTTTGTGAAAGAATCGCCAAAATCTCAAAAGTTAGGCTTGAATCTCGGTTTGTTGAAACTACGTCACGGAAGATCCCCCCAACCCCCC
>NZ_JBOFLP010000307.1:0-3624 GCF_051657925.1 Chroococcidiopsis sp. | reverse complement strand
CAACCCCCTGCGTCAAGTCTTGAATGTTTTAGAAGAAACTCTCCCAGCCATACCTTACGATCCTTTGGGACATTACCATTTTCCTGAAGGAACTTTACCTGTTTACAGCCAACAGGAACGCTACCTAGAAGCAGTAAGGCAATTTACCCCTCAAGGATCGAAAGAATTAGAACGATTTATTCACCGCTTGCTACCCTTGTACGACACCTTACAGGGCATTCCCACAATATTATTACGGGCTGATTGGCAACTGATACCCGTTCTCATGGGGCGTTGCTTGCCCTCATTGGTCAAAATGTTACCCCATTTGGGTTTAATTCAAAGCTCGGTAGGACAAGTCATGGATCGAGAAGTGGGCGATCGCTGGGTGAGGCGACTCATCGATCTAGAATGTTTTCTACTATCGGGTTTAAAAGCACATGGAACGATCGCCCCAGAAGTTGCTTTTATGTTAGGCGAACGCTCTCGTGCTGGGGTAGAGTATCCAATTGGGGGCAGTGGGGCGATCGTCGATGCTTTAGTTCGCGGGTTGAAACGCTGGGGTGGCGAGTTGCGTTTGGGTTGTCATGTCGAGCAAATTTTGGTGGAATCTGGCAGAGTTAAGGGCGTGCGCTTGCGGCGGGGGGAAATCCTCAATGCACCAATTGTTATCTCCAACGCTTCAATTTGGGATACCTACGGTAAATTATTACAGCCAGAAGATTTACCCGCATCCTATCGTCAGACAGCTTTAGCCACCCCATCTGTAGATAGTTTTATGCACTTGCATTTGGGGATTCAAGCTGAGGGGTTGGACAATTTAACCGGACATCATGTTGTCGTCCACGATGCAGAACGAGATATTACGACTCCTGGTAACACCTGCATGATCTCCATTCCTTCGGTGTGGGATGCTTCTCTTGCACCCCCAGGACATCATGTGGTTCACGCCTATACTTTGGAACCGCACGAACATTGGCAGCGAGATAACGGCTATCAGAAACGGAAAAAAGAGCGATCGCAATCTCTCTATCGCGCTTTAGAACGAGTTATTCCAGATATTAGACAAAGAATTGTCTTAGAACTGATCGGTACGCCGTTAACTCACGCTCATTATTTACGACGTTACCAGGGAACTTATGGAGCTGCGATCGCTGCTGGTAAGGGGATGTTTCCTAGTACTCACACTCCGATTTCGGGATTATATCGCGTTGGTGATAGTACTATGCCTGGAATTGGCGTGCCAGCTGTTGCCGCTTCGGGAATTTTGTGTGCCAATACTTTAGTTCAACCGCAGCAGACAGCAGAATTGCTGAATAATCAGTAACTAAAAATACCGCGATCGCGGACGGTTACAAAACTCATTTTTATGCAACGCAGTAGTTACAAAACTCATTTTTACTAAAAATCAAATTGTCATTGCAAATACACTTTTTGCTTGTTATTCGCCATATTTTGATTCATGTCGCAAAAATAACGCTGCAACCAGTATTTACTCGCTCTTATACAGCTTTGCAGCGCAAATAATGTATAAACTACATCTTTTTGCAATTTTTTGTGCAACCAAATAATTGAGGATTAGACGTGAGAAGAAGAGACTTTATCACGAGGCTTGCTGCGTCTGCTGGTACGACTTATGCAGTTATGCAGGCTTTGGATTTGATAGAAAAACCAGCAACAGCACAAAAATCACCGTTTCAACTTCAACGTCGAGGAGGTAGTAAAAGTATTATCATTCTCGGTGCTGGTTTGGGTGGCATGACGTGTGCTTATGAATTGAGCAAAGTCGGCTACCAATGCAAAATTTTAGAAGCTAGAGAACGTTTGGGGGGTCGTTGCTGGACAGTTCGCACAGGAGATAAATTTACCGATACTTTAGGTCAGACGCAGACGATCGGATTCGATCGCGGACAATATTTTAACCCTGGTCCCGCTCGGATTCCCTACCATCACATCACGATCGACTATTGCAAAGAACTGGGCGTTCCGTTAGAAGTCATAGTCAATCTCAGTCGCCAGCAATATATTTACCGTGAAAACGCAGGTTCGTTATCCGGTCGCAAGGTTCACGCTCGCGAAGCGATCGCCGATATGCGGGGATACATTTCCGAACTCTTAGCGAAGGCAATTAGTAAAGATGCAGTTGATGCACCTCTGACCGTGGAAGATAAGGAGAAAATGATCGAATTTCTCCGTACCTACGGCGGCTTAAACCCAGATTTGTTTTACAAAGGTTCCAGCCGACGCGGTTACTCCACATATCAAGGAGCAGGTGATGCACCTGGAGTTGTTGACGATCCTTACGACTTGAGTGCGTTATTGGAATTGGGATTTGCTGGGAACGAATCTTTTGAATTTGGTTTCAACCAACAAATGACCATGTTTGAACCGATAGGCGGAATGGATGCGATCGCCAAAGCTTTTGAAAAGCAAGTGGGACGATTCATTACTTATGGTGCAGTGGTGACAGAAATTCGCAAGACTCCCGATGGCGTGCAAATTTTGTACAAAGATAAATCGGGTAATGTCAAGCAAGAAACAGCCGACTACTGCATCTGTAATATTCCTCTATCAGTACTGAAGGATATTCCCTCTGATTTGGCTCCCGACATGAAAGAAGCGATCGCCAGCGTGGAATATGCCGTCACGGGTAAAAGTGCGTTACAGTTCAACCGTCGTTTCTGGGAAGATGACGAAGACATCTTCGGTGGTATCACTCAAACTGACCAGGACATCACTCAGATCTGGTATCCCTCAACGGGTTATCTGTCTCAAAAAGGCGTAGTCTTGGGCTACTACAACTTTGGTTCAACAGCAGAGAAAGTAGGAACCCTCACCCCCACAGACCGCGTAGCTTTGGCATTGGAACAAGGGAGTAAGATTCACCCGCAATACAATAACCATTTTGAGAATGGCTTTTCGCTCTTCTGGTCAACAGTACCTTACAGCAAAGGTGGATGGGCGGAGTACACCACTGATGTCAGAACAACATACTATCCGCGACTGAATCAACCAGATGGCAACATCTATTTGTGCGGCGAACATCTCAGCTATCTCACAGGTTGGATGGCTGGTGCTTTTGAATCTGCTCGTCTGGTATCTACGCAGATTGCGGCTCTATGAGCGTCATTTGTCATTTGTCATTTGTGCGTGAAACACATCTGACTTTTGTACGGACGAGTTTTGAGCGAAAACTGATTACCTCATTTGTCAATCTATCTGCTAAATGCGCCTCTACAACTTCCACCTGTTACCCAAAAATTAACTATGAAACGTTTCATCAATCAATTTCAATTGGGAAAAGTTAGTGCTTGGTTATTAGCAATTGTTTGTGCTAGCTTTATCGGTTTGCAAATTTTTGGTATCGATCTTAAAGCTGTAGCCAAACCAACTTCACCAGAAAAAGTCGTTTTTTACGGTACGCCAACATCTTCAATTGCTTCAGCCGTCGCCGTACCGGAAGACCAAGCTTACTATTGGACGAGTGGCACAGTCCCACCAGTTATTAATCCCGATGCTCCACTGCGAACTCGCGATCGCTATGGCGATACGAAAACTCAGGCGATCGGTATTTTAGAACGAATTCAAGCTTTGTTGGCAGATGTGAACCTGACATTATCTGATGTGGTTTATCTGCGCGTTTAT
>NZ_JBOFLP010000306.1:0-3631 GCF_051657925.1 Chroococcidiopsis sp. | reverse complement strand
AGATTCGAGCCAAAAATCTCTATTTAGAACAGTTATATACATTTGGGGGACCTCACCGCGATCCGCGCGAGGAAGCTAATAGTTTTGGAATTCGATATCTTTCTGTAAGTTATTTCGCCTTGGTGAGATTTGAAGATGCAGAACTCATTGCCGATGGAGTGAGCGGTATTGCTTGGTATCCTGTCAAAGAAGTGCCACAATTAGCTTTCGATCACAATCAGATTTTGACATACGGACATCGACGTTTGCGAAATAAGCTGGAGTATAGTCCAGTAGCATTTGAAGTGTTACCAGAAATGTTTACTTTAAGTGATTTATACCAGCTTTACACGACAGTTTTAGGTGAAAACTTTTCTGATTATTCTAATTTCCGAGCTAAGTTATTAAAGTTAGGTTTTTTATGCGACACGGGAATCAAAGTATCGCGGGGCGCTGGTCGTCCAGCTAGTCTGTATCGGTTTGACGCTGGAGCATTTGCTCCTTTTAAAGATAAACCTTTGGTGTTTATTTAAAAGAGAGCAGGGAGCAGGGAGTAGGGAGCAGGGGATGAAAGAAGCAGAAGAATGTGTGGATATTGAGGAGATTCGGCGAGAAATAGATGCGATCGATCGCGAAGTTATAGAATTACTGGGTCAGCGATTTGCATATGTGAAAGCAGCGGCTCAATTTAAAAAAAATGCTGACGGTGTAAAGGCTGTAGATCGCTTTAATTCTATGTTAGAGCAGCGGCGGATTTGGGCGGAGGAATTTGGTTTGAATCCTGATGCAATCGAGAAGTTATATCGGGATTTAGTTGGTTATTTTATTGAAGAAGAATTGAAGCACTGGGAATCGAAGTAATTATGATTCCAGCTAAACCAATCAATCTATTTGAATACGAAACGCTGGCTCGCAAACACCTATCTCAAATGGCTTGGGATTATTATGCTAGCGGTGCTTGGGATGAGGTGACGTTGCAGGAGAATCGCGCTGCTTTCAATCGCTACCGACTGCATCCACGCATGTTGGTAGATGTGAGTCAACGAGATTTGAGTACGACAATTTTAGGGCAATCTTTAAGTGCGCCAATCCTGATTGCACCAATGGCTTTTCAGTGTCTAGCAGATCCCGCAGGAGAAGTTGCTACAGCAAAGGCGGCGGCTCATTCAGGTATTGGGATGGTGTTGAGTACGCTGTCTACTAAGAGTATGTCAGAAGTCGCGATCGCCAATCCTCAGACTTGGTTTCAGTTATATATTCATCGCGATCGCAGTTTAACTCGCGCTTTAGTAGAGTATGTCTATAAGTGCGGTGCAAAAGCGCTGTGCGTCACCGTAGATGCGCCATTTCTAGGAAGAAGGGAGAGGGATACGCGCAATCAATTTATCCTCCCTCCAGGCATGGAATTAGCCAATTTAAATAATTTAAAAGACAAAAACTTAGATATTCCCCACCGTCAAGGCGAGTCGGGTTTGTTTGCCTATTTTGCCGAACAACTCGATCCTGGCGTAACTTGGAAAGATTTAGCCTGGTTGCGATCGCTCGTCCCGTTGCCACTTGTCGTCAAAGGAATTTTACGTTCGGATGATGCAATACGTGCTGTAGAAGTTGGCGCTGATGCAATTATTATCTCAAATCATGGTGGCAGACAACTCGATGGAGCGATCGCGACTATTGACGCTGTGTCTGAAATTGTCGCGGCTGTAGGCGATCGAGTCGAAGTCTTAATGGATGGTGGGATTAGACGTGGTACCGATATTTTAAAGGCGCTAGCATTGGGAGCAAAAGCCGTTCTGATCGGTCGTCCCGTGTTGTGGGGTTTAGCCGTAGCAGGCGAGACAGGAGTACAGCACGTCCTTGAAATTTTACGCGACGAACTCAGTTTAGCAATGGCATTAAGCGGCTGCGCCAAATTGCAAGATATAGACTCCTCACTAGTAAAACGGGAGTCGGGAGTCGGAAGTCGGGAGTCGGGAGTCGGGGGACAAGGAAGACAAGGGAGATAGGGGAGACAAGGGGGACAGAGAAGAAATTCTAGCTACCAGCTGCTAGTCACTGACAAATGACCAATGACCAATGACCAATGACCAATGACAAACTTATGAAAATTGCGATCGCTCAACTCAATCCTATAATTGGCGACTTAAATGGAAATGCTAAGCAAATTTTGGTAGCAGCACGACAAGCTGAAAAACACGACGTGCGGTTGCTGCTGACACCAGAACTCTCTTTATGCGGCTACCCACCACGGGACTTACTACTAGACCCCAGTTTTGTATCCCAAATGGGGGTGACTTTGCAACGGTTAGCTGAAGAATTACCATCTCAAATGGCAGTGTTGGTAGGCTGCATTCAACCTAACGAGCGATCGCTTTCTGCTGGTGGTAAGCCTTTGCATAACAGTGTTGCCTTACTACAACACGGCAAAATTCAACAAATCTTTCACAAACGCCTCCTGCCGACTTACGATGTATTCGACGAATATCGTTATTTTGAACCTGGATTAGAGGCGAATTCTCTCGTTTTGGAAGAAGTCGGGAGTCGGGAGTCGGGAGTCGGGAGTCGAAAAGAAGCAACCGTGATTCACCACGCACCACTTAAAATCGGAGTCACTATCTGCGAAGACTTATGGAATGACGAAGAATTTTGGGGTAGGCGCAGCTATGCGATTAATCCGATTGACGATCTGATCCGGCAAGGAGTCGATTTTGTTGTGAATTTATCTGCTTCTCCCTACAGTGCCAATAAGCAGCAGATACGAGAAGCAATGTTGCAACATGGCTCTATGCGTTACCAAATTCCGGTATTGTATACTAACCAAGTTGGAGCGAATGACGACCTGATTTTTGATGGCTGTAGCGTTGGCTTTAATCGTGCTGGGGAAATGGTTTGCCGCGCGCGGGCGTTTGAGACAGATTTGTTAATCGTAGAATACGACGAGCAAGCAGGAGATTTACAACCAAGTAAAATTGCTCCAACGCCTGCAAATCTAGATGAGGAAATTTGGCAGGCACTTGTTTTAGGCGTGCGAGACTACACGCGCAAGTGTGGCTTTTCTAAAGTCGTACTCGGTTTGAGCGGGGGAATTGATTCATCACTGGTAGCAGCGATCGCTACCGCAGCTTTAGGTAAAGAGAATGTCCTTGGCGTACTCATGCCTTCTCCCTACAGTTCGGAACACTCAGTCCATGATGCTTTAGAGTTGGGCAAAAACTTAGGCATTCAAACTCAGACTATTCCGATTGGAGAGTTAATGCAAGGCTATGACAAAACTCTAGAACCGTTGTTTGCCGGTACGCCCTTCGGCATTGCTGAGGAAAACATTCAATCGCGGATTCGCGGCAATTTACTCATGGCAGTTGCCAACAAATTTGGCTATCTCCTGCTTTCTACTGGTAACAAGTCAGAAATGGCAGTAGGTTACTGTACCCTTTACGGTGATATGAATGGAGGATTAGCGGCGATCGCAGATGTTCCCAAAACCCGTGTCTATTCGATCTGTCGCTGGCTGAATGAGAGGGGCGAGGAGAGTGGAGTGAGGAGTGAGGGAGTAAATACCAATTACCAATTACCAATTACCAATTACCAAACAGAAATTATTCCCGAAAATGTCATCAACAAACCCCCCAGTGCAGAGTTAAAGCCAGGTCAG
>NZ_JBOFLP010000305.1:0-26113 GCF_051657925.1 Chroococcidiopsis sp. | reverse complement strand
CGGGCGATCGCTGCTCGTAAGATTTGCTGTTGTCCGGCGAGTTCGGCTTGCAGGCGGGCGATCGTGGCTTGCTGTGCCTCAATTTCTCCGGTTTGCGCCCCTGCTTTGACTTTGGCTAAATTTGCTTGAGCGACTTTGACATCTTCCTTGGCTTTGGCTAAAGCTGCCAAAGCGCGATCGCGGTTATCTAAAACGGCTATAACATCACCGCTACGTACTCTTTCACCCTCTCTTACCAGCAACTGAAGTACTCTTGCTCCTTCCAGAGCAAAGGAAGAACTAGGGGCAGATAATTGAATCACATCCCCACGCGGCTCTAAACGTCCCAAGGCACTAACAGCATCTATCTTTGGGGGTTTTTGAGTTACGGGTGCAGGTGCGGGGGTTTGACTCTGCTGAAATTTACTCAGCGCCAAAGCTCCCGTTGCTATTCCCAGAATTAGAGCTAAGGCGATCCGCCACCAACCCTTGGGCTTCGCACCTGATTCCTCCTCGAACTGAGTTTTCTTTTCCCTAACGGTTGACATGATGGATCGATTGTTACGCTCGGATATTGTTTTCCCGCGCCACAAAGCTAAGATGAAGCAGGCTGCGATCGCTTCTGTCTCATCGTAGAGAATGTCTGACTATAGCAACTATGCAAATCTTTCTACCTTGTTTGATATTTTTTTAGTTGTTGTAGTTGTAGTTGTTGTAGAAAGGTAGAGGGCAGAAGGAATTTATGAAGAGTAGGTGAGTGTCAAAATGATTACTGGTATCAACCACATCACGCTATCAGTATCAGATTTAGACCGAGCTTTTGTGTTTTACACTCAAGTCCTGAGCTGCAAGCCAGTAGCACGATGGCAGTGTGGTGCATATCTTCTAGCTGGCGATTTATGGTTATGCTTGTGTTTAGATCGGCAAGCGAGACAAGGCGCGTTACCCGAGTACACTCATATTGCATTCAGTGTTGCCGAACCGGATTTTCTGAAAATCGAGCGTCAAATCTCTGATGTTGCTACCATTTGGCAGCAAAATAGTAGTGAAGGGCGATCGCTCTATTTTCTAGATCCAGATGGGCATAAGTTAGAAATTCATGTTGGAGATTTGCAGGCAAGAATTGAGGCAGTAAAAGCACAGCCTTACGAAGGAATGGAATTTTTTCTCTAGGTTTTTAATTTCTAATTTTCAACATGGATAAACGCGGATAAATGTAGATAAATTGAACCGATATTGGTCAACAACAAGTGACTATTGATAACTGATAACTTTGTAGAGACATTACATGTAACGTCTCTACACTGATAACTGATAACTGATAACTGAGGTAGAGTGATTAGAACCAGAAAACAATTTGCCCAGCACTGGCTTAAGAGCGAGAAAGCTCTGGATCGGATCGTACAGGCGGCGGAGATTCAACAAGGCGATCGCATTTTAGAAATTGGTCCTGGTACAGGTGTTTTAACTCGGCGGCTTTTACCCCTCGCCTCATCTATAGTAGCGGTGGAAATCGACCGCGATCTCTGTCAGTTGCTAACACAGAAATTAAAAAAAGTAGAGAATTTTTTACTATTGCAAGGTGACTTTCTAAATTTAGATTTAGCGACTTTATTAGCTCCATTGCCAAATTTTCAAAAGCCAAATAAAGTTGTTGCTAATATTCCGTATAACATTACTGGTCCAATTCTAGAAAAACTCCTGGGTACAATTGCCGAACCTAATCCAGAGCCATATGAATCAATTGTATTGTTGGTTCAAAAAGAAGTGGCAGATAGACTGTATGCTAAACCTGAATCGAAAGCATTTGGGGCTTTGTCTGTCAGAGTGCAGTATTTAGCAGCCTGCGAACAGATTTGTATTGTCCCAGCCGGAGCTTTTCAACCACCACCAAAAGTAGATTCTGCCGTGGTGCGGTTGCGTCCGCGAACATTGTCAACTGTAGCCAACGATCCGAAGCAATTGGAAGCTTTAGTCAAAATCGGTTTTAGTGCCAAGCGGAAAATGTTACGAAATAATTTGAAAGCACTAGTAGATAGCGATCGCCTCAGCCATTTACTGCAAGAATTGAATATAAACCCCCAAGCCCGCGCTGAGGATTTAAGCGTGACCCAATGGGTAAATTTGAGTAATGAGTTAGGTGATGGGTAATGGGTAATTGGTTGTTGGTTAACGGTTGACGGTTGACAGTGACTAGTGGCTGGTGGAACCAGAATTGCTCCCTCTGCTCCTGAAGCCCCTGAAGCTCCCTCTGCTCTCTTCGCTCCTTGTCCCCCTTGTCTTTCCCTGCTCCCTGCTCTCTGCTCCCTGCTCCCTAATAACTGAATGCGTTCCTATTCTCTGATTGCTCCAGCAAAAATTAATCTGTATCTGGAAATCTTAGGCGATCGCCCAGATGGATATCACGAGTTGGTAATGATTCTGCAAAGTATCGATCTGGCTGACAAAATCGATCTGCGAGCAATTAGTACCGATACAATCCGCGTTCACTGCGATAATGCCCAAGTCCCAGCAGATAAAAGCAATCTTGCTTATCGTGCAGCCGACCTGATGGCGAAACAATTTCCCGAAAGTTTTGCTCAATATGGTGGGGTAGAAATTACGATTCACAAAAATATCCCGATTGCTGCTGGTTTAGCAGGAGGATCTAGCAATGCTGCTGCCGTTTTGGTCGGCATAGATTTATTGTGGAAACTGGGACTCACGCAATCGGAATTGCAGGAACTCGCAGCCCAAATTGGTTCTGACGTACCTTTTTGTATTGCTGGCGGAACGGCGCTCGCCACAGGACGGGGAGAACAGCTTTCTCCTCTCCCCAGTCTCGATAATTTTTATGTCGTTCTCGGTAAACACCGTAGTTTGGCAGTCTCTACAGTTTGGGCGTATTCAACCTATCGCGCCACCTTCGGTCATACCTACACGAGAAATATTCAAAACTTAGAATCTCGCGCTCAAGCCGTCCACTCAGGTTCGATGGTGAAAGCGATTATTCATGAAGATGGAGCAGAAATTGCCCAAAAACTGCACAACGATTTAGAAAAAGTCGTGTTACCAGAATACCCAAAAGTTTCGCAACTGCGGCAAGCATTTCAAGACAGCGGTGCTAATGGTGCGATGATGTCTGGTTCTGGTCCCACAGTATTTGCTCTATGTACTTCTTCAGAACAAGCCCAACAGGTACACCAGCAAGTCCGCCAAATCATTCCCGACCCCGATTTAGACTTATGGATTGCCCGAATGTGTAGTGGGGGAATTCAAGTCAGTTATCAGGGAGCAGGGAGCAGGGAGCAGGGAGCAGGGAAAGACAAGGGACAAGGGAGACAAGGGGACAAGGAGCGAAGGGAGCAGAGGGAGCAATTCTAGCCACTAGCCACTAGTCACTGTCAACCGTCAACCGTCAACCAATTACCAATTACCAATGCCAGACAATCAAACCACACAATCGCCAGAATCCACTCCATTACGCTGTCTGATTGGCGCAGTTATTTCGGCAGGAATTGCTTTTGCAGCCTATTCTCTCACAGCCGCGATCGCTCAAACGTTTGCTCGCAAACCAATTCATTCTGATAATTTTACTGTCGTTAATATTGCTGCTGCCGTCCGTACTCTGGTTGTAGGAATCATGGCACTAGGTACGGGTATATTCGGTATTGTCGCTATAGGTCTAGTTGCACTTGCGATTCAACTTTCGATTCAAAAACTGACGAAAAAAGAGGAATTATAGAAGCGCACGGTTGTACGCCTCTACAAGATGTTACTTCCGAAAAAGCCGCATAGCATGATAGCAGACTTTTTCGCGCAGACGATAAACATCTTTAGTCGTTAAATTTAACTGAGAAGCGATCGCTTGCTGCGATTGTCCTTGGAGGTATAAATTCAACCACTCTACGGCTAAACGTCCCAACTTTTGCTCTAGATATTTGGATAGCTGCTGTTTGATTTCATCTCGCTGCTGCTGTCGTTCGGCTGCTTCTTCTTGCTCGCGATCTTGCTCGATTGCTTGGGCATCTAACAAACTGAAACTGCGATCGCTATCTTCTGTGGGAATTTGGGCAAAGACAATCCGAATCTCTCCATTTTTTGGGACTTGGGTTACTCCTCCTGGCGACAGACGGCGCATGTAATTGATAAAGCGATAGACGATCAGCGGTTGATTGCGAACTGGTCGCAAGCAGTACTCTTCAATCGTCGTAAATAGTAAGGCATGTCGTAGGCAAATATCGTGCGTACATTTAGCGATCGCTGCCATTTGCTGTTGTAAATAGCAATCGCGTTGCAGTAAATCTTGCAAAAATTCTTGTAATACTTCCGTTACCTGACGGCGGCGATCGCGGCTAAGATCTACCATCATCCGAATCTTATTTTGCAGCACGACTAGGCTACCTAAGCGAGTCATGAGACGACGATAGCCTTGTTCTGGCGCTTGTCCCAAATAACGATTCTGCAAAATCCGATAGCGATATGCCATCCCTTGCTGGATCAGTTGGATTTGCTCCGCGTCAAGCTGGTCGAATTGCTCGAAATGGTTTCCTATTAGCCAGTAAACAATACTATCTCTAGTAGCTACACGGCGATCGGGATAGTCGAATGCCAATTGCCAGTGCCAAGCTTGCAATATATTTTCAAATGTAGTGTTTTGGCTAGCTGTAAATTTTGATTCTAAAGGTAATGTGACAACCTGCATTTGCGACTCCTTACTTTACTCAATACTGCTCGGTCAATCGTGCTTAGTTTTACGAATAGCGCGATCGCGGCAGTTGTATTCTGGTTTTTACCCCTATCGGGAGCGCAAAACTTGCAGTCTTGTCGTTCCTAGCAATCCTCCCAAGGGTGGTCTGTTAACAATGACCAGTGACCAGTGACCAGTGACCAGTGACCGCCTATCATTGCCTGAAACTTTTGGTAACTGCTTCAGGGCTGATGTGACCATGAATACAGATTAAAATACGGCTTCGATTTTGCCAGCATGAAAAAGTCAGAAATAGACAGCACTTCGCCAAACGACGCTAAATCGCTCCCTAGTTGACTAGTGAGGAAAGGTCTGAAAAAGTCATAATCAGTTTGGTTGAACTATGTAGAGACGTTACATGTAACGTCTTTACATAGTTCATTCATCCACTTGACCGACGCGGCGCAGGTCGATAATGTCGCTCATTTTGCGGATTTGGTTGAAGATGTGTTCGAGTTGATGGCGATCGCGAATATCTAAGCCTAATTCAATGATTGCTGGCTGACCGTTGGCTGTTTTGACTGAAGCATGGCGGACGTTGATACTTTGGTCGCTCAGCCGCGATAGTATGTCTTTTAATACGCCGACGCGATCGATCGCTTCAATTTGGACGTTTACCTGGTAAGTCTGCGGACGAGGATTGCGATCGCCGTTGACATTCCAACTGACGGGGACGAGGCGATCGTAAGGGATGTTATCTACGTTCTGACAACCTTGACGGTGAATCGAGATGCCACGCTGAGAACGGGTAGTTACGACACCAATAATCGATTCTCCTGGGATTGGGCTGCAACACTTTGCCAGGTGGTAAAGCAATCCTTCTACACCTGCGATCGGCGATTCGCTAGCGCGAGATTTAGGCGCAACTGCTGCTTCGCGGGATGATTTTGCATTTGCAGGTATTAAACTGAGAGGAACTTCTGGTTCGGCAGGAATGAGTTGTTGCCCTTTCACGATCTCTCGCCAGCGGTTGAGAACGAGGTTTAACGTCAGTTCGCCGTAACCCAGGGCAGCGAGTAAGTCTTCGACGCTATGATAGTTACAGCGTTCGGCTACAGCTTGCATTGGTCCTGACTTGAGCAAGGCTTCAAAACCTGTTTTCCCTAATTCTTTTTCTAACAATTCCCGTCCACGGGCGACGTTTTCTTCCCGCCGCGATCGCTTATACCATTGGCGAATTCGGTTTTTCGCTGCTGAAGTTCTGACAAAGTTCAGCCAATCTAAACTGGGATGGCTGTTTTTCTGGGTTAAAATATCTACAATATCGCCATTTTTTAAGGCTGTATCCAGCGTTACCATTCTGCCATTAACTTTCGCCCCCGCGCAGTGATTTCCCACCTCTGTGTGAATCCGGTAAGCGAAATCTATTGCTGTCGAGCCAGGGGTGAGAGGCACAACATCACCCTTAGGAGTGAAGACATAAACTTCGTCTTCAAATAAATTGTCTTTGATACTCTCTAAGTACTCTTGAGCATCTTTGAGGTCGTTCTGCCACTCCAAGAGTTGGCGCAACCAGGTGAATTTTTCATCTACCGGTGTCAACTTGGTATGGCTAGAACCTCCTGTTTCCTTATACTTCCAGTGCGCGGCAATCCCATACTCGGCAATGTGGTGCATATCTATCGTGCGGATTTGCACTTCCAGAGGACGACCTGTAAATCCGACTACTGTAGTGTGTAGAGACTGGTAGCGATTGGGTTTGGGTAAGCCGATATAGTCTTTAAATCGACCGGGAATCGGTCTAAAAGCGTCGTGTACCACGGCTAAAGCGCGGTAGCATTCTTCGTTAGTTTTGACGATGATCCGAATTGCAGCTAGATCGTAGATTTCGTGGAATTCTTTTTGCTGTCGCTGCATTTTTTGGTAGATACCATATAGATGCTTGGGACGACCGCTAATATCGATACATTGAATGTGTGATTGCGCCATTCCCTGCTGCAAAACTTCAATCACCCGGGTCAGCCTTGCTTCTCGGTCTGTTCGCTTCTCCGCTACTAAGTCTTGAATTTGACGATATGCGTCTGGTTCGAGGTATTTAAAGGTTAAATCTTCTAATTCCCATTTAAATGTTCCAATCCCTAGCCGATTCGCCAGTGGAGCAAAAATTTCTCTTGTTTCTAAAGCGATGCGACGGCGTTTTTCATCGGGTAAGTGTTCCAAAGTTCGCATATTGTGCAGGCGATCTGCAAGTTTCACGACAATGACGCGAATATCTTGCGCCATCGCCAAAAACATTCGTCGAAAATTCTCTGCTTGCCGTTCTGTTTTACTCGAAAAAGTTTCGGAAAACTTAGATAGTTTTGTAACACCTTCTACTAAATGCTTGACTTCTGCGCCAAATTGTTGCTCTATGTCCTCTAGGGTTACATCCGTATCTTCTACTACGTCGTGAAGGAATCCGGCTGCAATCATTGCGCTACCACCTCCCAGATCTCTGAGCAAACCCGCTACAGCTACGGGGTGACAGATGTAAGGTTCTCCTGACTTGCGGTATTGCCCTTGATGCAGTTGGTAAGCAAAGTTAAAAGCACGACAAATTAGCTGATTATCTGTCGCAGTAGGTTGTGTCTCTAATTCCGAATTCTCTACAAGGCAGGTTTGCAACCAGTCAGGTATAGTACATTCGTAGGAATTACAAACAGTGGTGGCAGTAGCAGTCAGGGTGTTCATGGGGGCGGCTTCAAACACTCTTTAATTTTGGGGGATGAGTAAGCGTAGCATAAACTACAATCTTGTGGCTGGAATTATTGCCGAGGTGTATATGTGGCAATAAATTTATGAAATGGGGATATTGAGAAAATATCTTGCCAAATCGCACGTAATAAGACAAATTTCAAACCTGTTGAATTTCAAGCTGGTTCAATCTCGAACTGGGTTAATCTCAAATTTATTCGCTCAGGTAGATTAATGGACTTTATGCTTTGAAACATAATTCTTTACACTAATAATATCTTATTAATCCGCTCCATGTTGCCAGATCTTTATTATCAGTGCTATCAAAAGCTGAGGGAACTGCTAAAGGGAATACAACAAACAGCGACATCACCAGAGGTGAAACCTCCCAGACTGCGCCAGGACGTTTTGGCTGCACAACGATATTTTCAGCAACAAATTGCCAGTTTAGATAGTCAAGATCTCGACCCCGCGGTAGAGTCGAGAATGCGATCGCTGCAAACGGAAATTAGCAAGCAATTCAACCTACTGAGCGTGGATGTGACATTTTTGCAAGCCGCCAAACAACCCCAGACTCTACAAACCCGCAAACAGCAGATTACCCAACGCCTTCAGACTCTACTGAGTTATTGTGAGGCGATTTTGAGAGATGGGAGTCGGGCGTCGGGAGTCGAGAGTCGGGAAGAACAGAGCTGAGGGAGCAACTCAAAATTCAAAATTCCCTACACCCCACACCCCACACCCTACACCCTTTCTTCACTATCAACTACCAATTACCAACAACCAATTATGAAAAGTTGGTGGCAACCCCAGTTAAGAATCGGTGACGAGACGGAAGCAGAACAACGTCGTGTGACATGGATGGAACTGTTTTACGACTTAGTGTATGTCGTCGCGGTAGCTCAACTCGCTCACAATCTCTACGAAAATACTTCTATTAGAGGTTTTATTAGTTTTATTGCCTTGTTTATCCCGGTGTGGTGGTCGTGGATTGGTACGACACTCTACGCTAACCGCTTCGATACGGACGATATCGGACATCGGTTGCTCACAGGAGTGCAGATTTTGGCGATCGCAGCTTTGGCTGTTAACATTCACTACGGTTTGGGTAAGACTTCTGTAGGTTTTGCCCTGGCATATGCGGCAAGTCGATTTGTATTGGTCGTTGAATATGCTCGTGCTGCCAAACATATTCCTGTTGCTCGTCCTCTAGCATCGTATTATGCGAAAGGTTTTGCGATCGCGGCTGGTTTGTGGTTTATCTCTGCTTTGATCCCCGTACCTTGGCGTTTTGTTCTGTGGGGGATAGCGATGATAATTGATTTTGCTACACCGCTAACGGCTAGCCAGTTGCAAATGGGACTCATCCCTCACCCAGAACATCTACCAGAACGGTTTGGATTGTTTACGATTATTGTTTTGGGTGAAGCGATTGTGGCTGTGGTTGATGGCGTGGCAGAACAACAATGGGAAGTGAAAAGCGCGATCGCGGCTGTATTTGGTTTTGCGATCGCTTTTACTTTATGGTGGATGTATTTTGAGAATATCGGTAGTTCTGCCATTCTCGCTGTCAGGAATGAGGGAAATATTCGCACCTTCAATACGTGGTTGTACACGCATTTACCTTTAGTCATCGGCATTGTTACGACTGGAGTTGCCGTAGAACACGTTCTTTTAGGCGATCCGAATGTTGCTTTACCTACAGCAGAACGTTGGTTGCTGTGTGTTGGAGTCATTTTATGTTTGTTTGCTTTGGGTATTCTTCACCGCACGGGAGTCATCAAGCATTGTAAAGTTCGTTCTGGATATCGGATTGGAGCAGCATCTGTAGTCTTATTGGTGGGAATTGTCGGTGAAGGGTGGTTGCCTGTTGTAGAAATTGGCATCATTGCTTTGGTTTGTATTTCGCAGGTGATTCAAGATTTATATCAAAGTCGAGCTTTTGCTGCATTGAATACGTAGAGAAAATAGATACGAATTAGTAAATTTAAGTTTTAGGTGCGTACGCGATATAAAAAGCTAAAAATTCCTCCGTAAGTAGCATAGACGCGCAGAAAGCTAGCAGGTTGTAATTTGGGAATGATTTAGGATCGGGTAGGGTAGTTTTTGGCAGCAACAAAAACGTGAGTGGCTATAAGTTTACATGGTTTGATCGGTTCTGCCTTTGGTATCCTCCAGGCTGGCTGATCCTATTTAACCGTCACTGGCAACACTATCACGCCGATCCTGATGGTTGGAATTGGTTAGAGTATGGATTATTTCTACTTCCAGGTGGATTTTACATTGCCTTGTTACTGCGGTGGTTGCGTTTAGGTTGTCGATTTCCACGTCAACAAGCGGTGCAATTCGATCGCAACTATCAACAAGCTTTTCGCGATGAAGTCTTAGCGCCAATTGCCAAATATTACTACCGTGGCGAACTGAGGCAAATCGAAAACTTGCCGGAAAAAACAGAATCGATGATTGTGGCGATGAACCATGCCGGAATGTCTTTTCCCTGGGATTTTATCGTACTAGCTTATCTACTAGGTACGGCACGGGAATGGAACGTTAAACCTTTAGCTGGAGTTTCTTTATTCGATCATCCTTGGATGATTTGGTGGCTACCCCCCGGATGGTCTCAAGTTTTAGGCGGCGTGAGGGCAGAAAAAGAGGAATTTGAGACAGCGATCGCTCAGAAAACTGTATTATTGTACGCACCTGAAGGACTGCGGGGACCTAGGAAAGGCTGGCAGCAAAGGTATCAATTGGCAAGTTTCGATCCGAGTTTTATTCGTTTGAGCGATCGCCACCAAATCCCAATTTTACCAGTTGTTTGTCTTGGCAATGAATTTTTGCATCCATTTGCCATTAATTTGAATTTGCAACACATTGGTAAGATATTCGGCTTACCTTTCTTACCTCTATCGCCTTTAATACCTTTATTCGCCTTATTTCCTTCTATGGGAGTATGGGCAATGCGATCGCGTTTGCGTTACTTTATCCAACCTGTATATCGAGTAAACCTCAAAGATCGTACCTCTCGTCGCGAGAGAGTTGCAGCATATCAAGAAGCGCAAGCATTTAGAGATAAGTTGCAAAATGCGATTAATTGTATATTAAGCGGCAGTGATGACAAGTGAAGATTCGAGCTTTTCTACCTTTTGCCTGTTTATACTAAGTTAACTGACGGGAGAAGAGTAACTGTGTGAAACATCCCAAAACCAAAGCTCGTGATTTTACCTGGCAAACCACGTTTTCGGTACTGATGTATCTTTTCATGTACTTGCCGATCTTTGTTCTTGCTTTCTATAGTTTCAATACTTCTCCCTACAGTGCTGGCTGGCAAGGGTTCACGCTCAAATGGTATCAACAGTTGCTTCAAGATAGTCGCCTCCTGACAGCACTACAAAATAGTTTGGTTGTGGCTTTATGTGCTGTCGTCATTTCGGCTGTTTTGGGAACCCTGATGGCAGTAGGGTTAGGACGATACCGATTTCCTGGGAAGACGATCTATCGCGGTATTTCATACTTACCAATGATTATTCCCGATATTGCGATCGCCGTAGCTACTCTCGTCTTTCTTGCCACGTTTGCTATTCCATTAAGCTTATGGACGATTGTAGCCGCTCATATTGTCTTTTGCCTTGCCTACGTGGGAATTGTGGTGTCGGCAAGACTGGCAAAGTTAGATCCCCATCTAGAAGAAGCCGCGCTCGATCTCGGCGCTACACCATTGCAAGCTTTTGTCAAGGTTTTGTTACCGCAGTTAATGCCTGGGATTGTTGCCGGTTGTTTGCTGGCTTTTGTTCTGAGTCTAGATGATTTTCTCATCTCCAGTTTTACGGCTGGAAGCGGCACGAATACTTTACCGATGGAAATTTTCAGTCGCATCCGCACGGGAGTCAAACCCGATATTAATGCCTTGAGCGTCATCCTAATTATTGTTTCTGGATGCGTTGCTTTTTTGGCAGAATATATTCGCGATCGCGGTGAGAAAGAGAGTTCGTGAGGTAGATTCGGACTGACTGAAACAATTCAAAAGTCAAAAGTCAAAAGTCAAAATTTAGAGTACAAGCCCAGGGTTTTCAGCGTTCCTACTAATTTCTACAATCGCAGAGATTTGCGATAGAGCGACAATGGGAGCGGTGACTGCACGTAAAATCCGTTTACCCAGCGAGACGGGTTGAAATCCTGAGGCGATCGCATTTTCGACTTCGGTTGTCGTCCAGCCGCCTTCTGCACCAGTGGCAATGACGATAGATCCCCCCAACCCCCCTTGTAAAGGGGGGCTAGAGGTGTTTTGTAAAGGGGGGCTAGAGTTTTCTAATTCGCCTTGTGAAGCAGGGAGAGAACCTGGCAACCCCCCTTGTGGAAGGGAGCTAGAGTCTTCTAATTCGCCTTGTGAAGGAAAGCTAGAACCTGGCAACCCCCCTTTTGAAGGGGGGCTAGGGGGGATCGATTGCAAACTTGCGATCAAATGAGGAGTATTACCTCGCGCTACACAGATATATTTGCGATCGCCTGTCACCGACAACAATCCCGTACTAAACGGGACGGGATCTAAAATCGTCGGTACGATTTGTCGTTCCGATTGTTCCGCCGCCTCAGCTGCAATCCGCCGCCAACGCTCTAGTTTTTGCGGGCTGGGATGGAGTAAAGTGCGATCGCTGGTTACTGGAGCAAAACAATTGACTCCTAACTCAGTACAAGCGCGTACCACTTCATCAAATCCATTCCCTTTGGGTAGCGCCACCATCAGAGTTATTTCTACAGGTAACTCAGTTTGCACCTGCATTTGTTCTAAAATTTGTGCTGTTGTCTCTGCTAAGACTGCTAGCCACCATTGACCTTTCCCATCCATCGCAATAAAGCGATCGCCCTGCCGCAGCCGCAAGACTCGCATGAGATAATGCTGTTGCTGCGATGTGAGGGCAATTTGCTGCTGTTGCAGTTGTGCGGGAGCAATGACGATTCGTTGCAGTTGAGACATGAAGTATATTTACAGTTTGACAGAATACTCGATCCCATCATCTATTGGTAGTGCCACCGAGATAAAGCCATTAGCCTGGTTGTCCCTCAAATTGGTAGATAGTTAGCCAGACAACATTAGCTAGCTAACTTTCTTTGCCTTCTAGGAGTCACTAAGCGCAGCACCATAACCCCGACTAACAAGATAACAAAGGGGGAATAAATCAGTGGTGATTTGGCAATTTTGAAGCTGAATTCAACCATAAAAGCTAGCCAAAAAAAGTGCATCCCTGTAGTATGTAAGATTTTCCATCCTCTCTGTCCCAACAAAGCAGCTGGGCGATCGAAGGATGTTATCGTCATGGCAATCAGAAAGATATAGCCTAGTATGGCGAGCGTTGTGAAAGACTCGAACTTAGGCGCAGCTCCAGCAGTGACATACCATAAGCCAAAAATGGCGATCGCGTGATAGGTATGGGAAACTGCCATTGATACCCCAAAATAACGGCGATTTTTCAGCAGCCAGACTGAAAGAGGGGTAGATCGCATTCGACGTAGTGCCGAAGCGACAAAAGCGCACAGAAACAGAATGCAAGAAGTACGAGCAGTGGCTCTAATTGCCATCCGCATCCCTTGTTCGTCTAGTCCATGAACTAGCCAAATGGTAGCAACCATCGTACCAACTGCTAGCGCCGACCAACCGACAATACCCCATTTTTGTAGTGATGGGAGCTGAGTGTCTGTCATAGTTTACAACTCCAACTGAGGATACCAATTGGTAGTTAATTTAGCGATCGCCTTCAGGTACTGTCTTGCCTATTGTTCCAAAAAATGTTCTATTCTTCCAAAAACTTTCTCCGTAATACCAATTCTTTCTGACTACTTCGCGTGAAGATCCCCCAACTCCCTTAAAAAGAGGGGCTACGACGCTCAGTTTAGTGCAAAGATAAATAGAATTGGTATAAAGAGCTTTTTAACTTTTGACTTTTGACTTTTGACTTATTTTCGCTTGTCTCGATAAATTTTTGGCGTAGTCTTGACGTGTTGGCGAAATATTCTCGTGAAGTGACTTTGATTTTGGAAACCCACTTGCTGAGAGATTTCTACAATTGTGAGTTCCTGCGTGGCGAGTAAGTGTTTTGCTGTCTCAATCCGACATTTCGTAATGTATTGATGCGGCGATAGTCCGGTAGATTGTTTGAACAAAGTTGCAAAATAATGGGGACTCATGTTGACGACATGGCTGAGTTCTGCCAAAGTGATGTTTCGATCTAAATTTTCATGAATATAGGCGATCGCTCGATCTTGCTTATACTTGGGCAATCCGCCTTTATAATTTCTAACTGTTTGCTGGCGAGAAGTATAGCGTCGTAACAAGTGAGCCGAAAGCGCCGTCACCATCGATTCTACATATAACCGACTCTCTGCACCTCCCACTGCCAACTCAGCTTTCAACGCTAACCCTATCTGCTGAATTAACGGATCGCGTAATTGCAACTGAGGTATAAGTTCGATACAATTTCCATCGAACGATCGATCGACACTACGGCATAGGGTGACAGGATCGAGAAATAGATCTACAATTGGAACTTCGCGATCCACTTGCGTTCTGGGGAACAGTTGGCTGGCTGGAAAAATGCCAATATCGCCTTGAGCGTAATCTATATGTCGCCAGTTGCCATTGAAATCGAAGCTTGCCCGAAAATTGTCTAGAGCAATAATTACCAGATGCTGACTCATGTAACTCGCAGGCATTTCATCAGCGGGTTCTAACTCATAGATGAAATGAAAGCCATCCCATCCCGCCTCTAAAAGATGTAAATGCTCGGGATGTTCGTCATGAGACATAAGTTAGTATTGGCTCTACTGGTGTCTGCTATTAATGTACCAGGGGATGTCTTTATAGGTGGCGTGACTCGTCTCGTACCTACCAGGAGAGCCTAAGTTTTTCATAAAGATAGCAAGTCAGCAATTAAAGGGAAAGGGGAAAGGAGAAACAATCGTTCCCGTTTCCCAGGCAATCCCCTAAAGTGACTATCGTTGGTACAAAGGAACGCAACTGGACACAAGGTATCCTCTTCGTTGCGATCGCTCCAAGCGCATTTTTACTGAGGAATTTGTTTTATTTGTGAAGTCATGGCTAATATCTCAGTAGTTTTACGTTAAGTTGGTCAATGGTCAATGGTCATTCGTCATTTGTCATTTGTTGACTGACAACTGTTCACTGGTCACTGGTCACTGCTTACTGATAACTGCTCGTGCGCTCCCTGCTCCCTGCTCCCTGACAACTTTGTGTCGAACACTACTTAATTTCCATATAAACCCAACATAGGGAGGAGTGTGAATTCAAGCTTTTTTTTGTAGAATTTTCTACAAGTCGTCAAACAGACAAATACTCGTACTTACGCTCTCAGTTTTTTGCTTTTTGGAGTTTTTGTGTTGCAATTCATCTATTTTGTCATTCAGGCTATCCAACCAATTTTAGTTCCGGTTTGCTTTGTTAGTGCTTGGGCAATTGTGTCTCTCATCGTTTGGAGTCTCTATAGCGCTGTGCGAGATGGTATAGCTACCAGTCAAAAATTGCACCAAATTCCCTGTACGAATTGTCAATTTTTTACAGGAGATTATCGACTGAAATGTACGGTACAACCTACGATCGCTAATACCGAAGCAGCAATTACTTGCATGGATTACCAAGCTAAAACAAATCCCTTGCTGTACTAAATTATCTCAATCTCGATCCATTTCTAACAAAACCTTCATCACACCACGTGTTTGAGCGCGTTCAAAGGCAGCTAGTCCTTGGCTCAGCGGATAACGAGCGTGAATTAGCGGTTGAACGTCTACTTTTTGAGTGGCGAGTAAATTTAGGGCGGCGGGGAAAGGTCCACAACGGGAACCGATGAGGGTAATTTCGTCTACAACTAAAGCGGAAGCGTCAAAGCTCAAGTTACCTGCATAGGTACTTTTGAGTACTAGCGTACCGCGAGGACGCAACGCACGACGGGCGATCGCAAATCCGGCTGGATTGCCGGTACACTCGACGGAAAGATCGAAAGATCTGTCGGCTACGGTTTCAGCTAAGCCTGTTTTAATCCCTCTTGCTTCTAAGTTAGCTAGTTTTTCCTGATGTCTGCCTACAGCTAATAAATCGCAACCAGTTAAAGCTAAGGTTTGGGCAACTAGCTGCCCTAATTTACCATCTCCCACTACTAATACGCGATCTGCTGCATGGATTTGCACCTGCTGCTGAATTTCTAATGCTGCGGCAATTGGTTCGGTAAATGTAGCAGCTTCCGTAGAAACAGTGTCTGGGACGGGGTGTAGGTTTGTGGCTGGTAAAGTTAGATAGTCAGCAAAGGCTCCATCACGGTTGACGATTCCCAGCACGGTGCGGTTTTCGCAGTGGGTTGGCTGTCCGTTGCGACAGAACCGACATTGACCGCAGGTAGCATTGATTTCTCCTACTACCCTTTGGTTAACTAGATGAGTGGGTCCTTGTTCGACTACGCCAACAAATTCATGACCTAGAATACCCGTGTAAGGATAGTACCCCCGGATCAGTTCTAAGTCCGTGTTACAAATACCCGCTCGTAGAACGCGCACTAAGGCTTCTCCTGGGGAAGGTTCGGGGGTGGGGATATCCGTACGCAGCTGTAATTGGTTGTTTTCGAGCCAGAGTCCTTTCATTCTGATAACTGGTGGTAAAAGCTGAGATTTATTTTGATGTCGCGCATAGACGCGCAGCGGCTTCTCGTAGAGTAGACGCTAAGACGCTAAGACGCTAAGAAAGACCGCAAAAGGTTGTTTGCATTTTTTATGAATAGCTCAAAATAGATTAAGAAGATGAAGCAGTTAATCAAAAAGTGGAAATGGCGCAGTTCGATTTATTTATTAATTTGTGTATTAGGTATTTTTTTGATTTGCAATTGGTCTGTAAATGCTCAAAATACAGTCAACAAGTGTCGTCCACAGATTATTATACCAGATTTATCGAATGTAAATATCTCTAGTCAGAATCGAAATTGTAGTAGAGAAGACATTACTATTACTCGGTCGAGGGCTATACAAGAATTAGCAAAAGCACGTGTGATATTTTTGGGAGAAACTCACGATCGCGACCAAGATCGTAAAATTCAGTTAAAAATAATTCAAGAGTTACAAAAAAGCACTCCTCAAATTGCAATTGCAATGGAGATGTTTCAAATACCATACCAAGATGCGATCGATGGCTATTTAGCTAGTAAGTTGACTGAAAAAGAGTTGTTAGAACAAACTGAATACGAGCAAAGATGGGGATATGCTTGGGAGTCTTATGCACCTATACTCAGATTTGCAAAAGAGAAACAATTGTCAGTTTTAGCTGTGAACGTTCCTTCTGAGATTACTCGTCAAGTGGCAAAAGAAGGTTTAGATAGTCTTACACCTGAGCAGCGAAAAATTATTCCTCCTACTTCAGAAATTCGAACTGATAATACTGCTTACCGTCAGATGTTAGCAAAAGTTTTTGAACAGCATCAACATTCCGCTCGTGGTAATAGTAGCGGTTTCGATCGCTTTTTTTTAGCTCAGGTTTTATGGGATGAGACTATGGCAGCAGAAGTTGCTAAGTTTGTGAAAGCTAATCCTAAGCATCAAGTTGTCGTGATTGCTGGGCAAGGACATATTATTTATGGTTATGGTATTCCTAGCCGCGTAGCTAGAAGAATGCCTCAGCAATTTTCACAGGTTTCTGTGTTGTTAAGTCCTTCTAATAATACTGCTACTAATTCTTCTCAACCGATAGCAGATTATATTTGGCAGTAGTTTTTATTTGTATCAACAAAAATTTAGAATGGGCATTGCTCACTCTACTAAATATCTACAAAGAACTGAATTTAGTTTTTATAATTTGCGTAACTTAATACTTTATTTCTCAGCCAAAAAGGTATTTGTAACTTCAAAACTAAGGTTGTCGAGGCGATCGTTAATATGCCGAATAAAATATTTGCGATTTCAAGACTCCTACCGCTACTTGTTGCTAATATTATTTCTACGATAAGAGTCGGCATCAATATACCAACATAAAATAATGTATAACGAATAAATCGTTTCTTCGCTAAAGTAATGACAACTGCTAATAGCGCTCCTAAAGGAATGAAGGTCAAGCCGTAGTAAAGAATTTTATCTTCTTTTGGTAATACTTCTAGAAGGTTGATATTGTATTGGTTTTGTAAGTTATCTACATAGACATGCAACCCTGAATTAGCATATGTGATAACTAGTTTGTGGAGCTGTTTATCTGTAAAAACATTGTGAACGTTCGTGTCTAAATATTGAGCATTAACGCCATTAATTGGTGTTCGCAGTCGCAGGTTTAAATTATTGACTTGTTGTCCTAAAGTAAAATTGCGCCTACCATTACTATCTGAAATAGAAACAATTCGAGCTGGTCCTTTTTGTTGAAACTTAGCAGTTGCAATTGTTGTTATTATTGTAAATTTAGAGGTTTCTTGTAATCTTTGATTGAGTTGATTCACAGGAGAATTTGATTGCAGCCAATGGCGATCGCTTAGAAAGACTCCTCGATCGTCTGTTATTTCTGGTAGTTGCCCTCGCCAGCTCAAATCGGGCAAGTTTCCCGTGCGATCGCTGTAATTTTGTCTATCTAACTGATAGTTTCCTATCAAAGGTGTATCTACATTATTCCACCAGTTTTGGCTAGCAAAGACGCGCTCTATTTCTGCTGAAGAAAATGCTTTATCTGCAAAAGCTACTTCTGAAATAAATCCTTCCCAAGGGCGTTCGCCTGTACGTTCGTTGCCTAATATGAGAGGATAATTTAAATCCCAAGTACTTAAGTTATTGGCGGATTGTAACGGGACTGTAAACAGGATAGATGTAGCTAAATAACCTAAAAAAGCAATTGCTACTATTGGAAAACTAAACCGATTTTTGTTTTTTTCAATTACAATTAAAATATAGCTAATAAATTTAAATTTCCAAATATAAAAACATAAAAACCCGCTAAATCCACCTAAGCTATTAGTGAAGAGATCGGCAGGTGAGGTTTCTCTAGAAGGCAAGAAAATTTGGAGCGTTTCTACAACGAAAGATAGAATAAAACTAAGAAAGATAACTGAAACTAGTTTTAATAATAAACTGAACTTTCTTGCCTGCAAAAAACAGGTTAGACTAAAGCCAAATGGAATAAATAAAAAGATATTCTTAATCTTATCGCCCAAATGACTAGAATGTTTGAAATTGCTAAAAAAGTATCTGAGAGAGCCACCTTCATCCCTAGAAAAATTGAAAGGAAAAAGAGTGGCAACAACCACAAGAAGAATGCTAGCAATAACAATATACGGCGCACTTTTAACTAAGAATTGGCGCAGACTACGTATAGTTGAGTTGCTGGCAGACGGATGAACGTGCATATGTTAAGTAATGTACGGCTTCTGGTACATCTTAGCGCTTCATCCGTAGTTTGACGGAGTGTTTTTTTAAAGATTTCAAGTTGTCTGTAGTTAATTAGTGCTGCTATTTTAAAGATTCTAAGAAGGGTTGAAATACAGAAATCAGTTCGCGACGACTGACGACAAGAGAGGGGAAAGAGATATTGCTGTAATCCTTCCCAGGCAATAAAGGAAAAATAGATTGCGATCGCAGCTCTACCCAAGTTCCTCCAGCGGCATGTAAAATTACCCAAGCCCCTGCCAAATCCCAAATTTTCGGTGTCGCCTCCACACCACCCAGCACAGCCCCCGCAGCAACGGTGAGAAAGTTGTAACTGGCAACCCCAAGCATTCTAATTTTGCAGGGAAAGCCAGATTGCATGACAGCAGTGCTGCGGGAACAGAGATTGAAAAAGTGATTTTTGCTAGCCACATCGGTACTAACATGGATCGGATGATGGTTGAGAAATGCGCCTGTAGGTGTTGCTAGCCCCGAATCTCCTGCCCAAAAGCCGTGAAAATTTTGTCCTAGCGGTGGTAAGTGGACGTAGCCAAAAACAGGCGTACCTCGGTACAGCAGTCCTAAAGAAATACCCCAGATGGGAATTCCCCGCGTAAAGTTTGTCGTCCCGTCAAGCGGATCGATAACCCAGCACCATTCAGCATCAGGAAAAATTGTCTCTCCTTCTTCGCTCAAAATACCATAGCCGTTGAAGTTGGAGGCGATCGCATCTTGAATTTCTCGATCTGCCCATTTATCTGCTTGGGTAACGAGGCTACCATCAGCTTTCTGAGAGGCTTGTACCTGCCCGAAATCCTGCATCAGTTGCGCCCCTACCCTGTGGGAGGTGGTAGCGGCAAAATCGAGAATCGTCGTCCAAAAGTCAGTCATGAATGAGGGTGTGGGGTGTAGGGTGTAGGGTGTGGGACAAGGGAGACAAAGGAGACAAGGGGGACAAATAGAAGACTCACTCCGCGCTTCTCGCTCCTCGCTCCTCCCAACTACCAATTACCCATTACCCATTATCAATCTAATTCGTTTTCAAATACTGAAGCGATCGCTTTTTTAGCGTTGCTGCGAAATTCGACTATATCTACGCGACTGAGTAACCAAATTGCTAACACCATTAACAACGCTTGAATGGTAAATACCAAACCGTAAGCTAGCACTGGGGCTGAAAATAGCTGTTTGCCTACGTCTAATATTGCCCCTCCACTGACTGTTGCCGTTGCCCGCGCTAATGCCTGCGCCAGCCCCCACGCGCCAATAAATGTCCCTGCTGTTTCTGCTGCCGTAAAGTCTAGCATTAAACTTAATGCACCCGTGGTAGTCACGCCAGAAGCCAAGCCAAATAGTACTAATGCTCCCTGCAAAACTTGGCGATTAGCAGTAAAACCCGATGCAATGACGAGTCCCACACTAAGGGCAACTAGGATACAGCCGATTTGAGTCGTTTTTTGCTTGCCAATCCGCGGCACGATTAAAAAGCCCGTGCTACCAATCCCCAGTAGCGTACCCGTACCCCAAAAAGCATTCAGTCTCGTAGTTTCCGCAACGCACATTCCGAAGACTTCCCCGCCGTAAGGTTCCATTACTGCCTCTTGCATGAATAAACTTAAAGTCATGGCGAGGAGAAAGGTGAAGAATAAACCCGTTTGACGGCTGGCGGTTAGGACTTTCAGCGCCCTAGATATGGTAATTTGGTCTTCTCTGTCTGCTACTAGCGATCGCGATGTGTAACGAGAATACTTTTTTTCTACACCAAACGTTGATAGTAGAGCTAACCCAGTGACAACTGCTGGCAAAATGAAAAATAAGCGGTTAATCGAGCTTTGTAGGGTAGCAAGTTGAGCGGGTTGACTGTAAAGCGATACTGTTCCTACAGCTGACTCTTGACAAGTGGTTGCAGCTGGCAGAAGTTTGGAGCTGATAATTGCCCCAATCACAATTCCTACCATGAGCATCGACCAAACAACACCTACGAGTTTAGAGCGGTTGTCTTCATCGGAAACATCGACGAGCAAAGCGGCAAATGGGGTAGAACTAGAACTAAGTGCCAACCCGTACAAAGCAAAGATTCCTGCCAATAATGCTATCCAACCATAGGTAACGAAACTCCAGCCTTGGTTGTATATACTGCTGCCAAGTTGCCACATAACTTGGACTGCAAGAAAGGCAGCGATCGCAAATAATGCCGCACCAATCCAAATGTAACCCGTGCGGTGATTGCTCCACATCTTTTTGGCATCAGACATTTGCCCGAACCACAGGCGCGAGGGAGCCACAAACTGATGCATGGCGATCGTTCCTGCTGCTAGGGTAGCTGGAATTGCCAATTCTTTAATCGCAATCCGGTTGAGGACTCCCAGGGTGAGAACGGACATCATCCCCAGCCCCATTTGAAATAAGCCTAGCCGGAACATAGTCAGGATATTAATTTTAGGAGGTAACTGTTCTCTTTCGGACAAGCTACTTTTCGCCATATTTTTTATAAAAACAACTACTTATCGATACATTTTCTGCTTTCTTTAGGATAAACCTTAGCCAGAACTGCGATCGCGACTGCAACGCTACACTGAGAGAGTGTAAAGAAGTGTAAATAGGTGCGATAAAATTGGAAACTCTCAAATTAGGTCAGGATGGCGCTGCTGTTTGTCCCTTATGCATTGGAACGTGGGCGTGGGGTGACAAGCTATTTTGGAACTACGGCAGCGATGAGGAGGATGCCAAGCAGCTGCAAGCAGCCTTTCAAGCCGCAATGGATGCAGGTACGACATTCTTTGACACGGCAGAAGTCTATGGATTTGGTACATCAGAAAAGTATTTGGGGCAATTCATCCAACGAAGCGATCGCCCCATTCAGATTGCGACGAAATTCGGTCCCGCACCTTGGCGGTTTACAGCTCAATCCCTCTCTGATGCTCTGACAGAAAGCCTCAAGCGTCTGGGTTTAGAGCGAGTCAGCCTCTACCAAGTCCACTGGCCTTTCAGCTTTTTCATGAGTCAAGAAACACTAATGAATGCCCTTGCCGATGAAGTGCAACGGGGCAGAATTGAGGCAGTAGGAGTCAGCAACTATTCCGCAGAACAAATGCAGCAAGCATACAAAATTTTGGCAGCCCGTGGAGTCAAGCTTGCTAGCAATCAAGTCCGCTACTCCCTTTTAACGCGGCAAATTGAAACGAACGGCATTCTCGACACGGCACGACAGCTAGGCGTAACAATCTTGGCTTACAGCCCTTTAGCACAAGGCTTGTTAACTGGAAAATACACGGCTAGTAGTGCCGAGAAGCCCACAGGCGCACGCCGGATCGATCCTCGTTTTAGCAAAGAAGGTTTGCAAAAAATCGAACCAGTTATTTCGATCTTGAAAAAAATTGGCGATCGCCACGGACGCACCCCCGCTCAAGTCGCCCTCAATTGGTTAATTGCTCAAGGTAACCTAGTTGCGATCGCGGGTGCAAAAAATGCCAACCAAGTCCAGCAAAATGCTGGCGCTCTCGGCTGGCAAATGACGGACGAAGAAATAACTCAATTAGAGCAAGTGACTCGTCCTTGGATGTATTAATGAGGGGTAAGGGATAAGGGGTAAGGGAAAACAGAGCAGAGGAGATTAAACAACTTCTGACTTCTGACTTCCAACTTCTCCCTTGTCTTTAAAAATTCCAGTTCCTAGTTTTCCCGTGCCGTCCGCAGTTTTGGTTTGCTAACTTGGCGTTTTTCTGAGCTGGAGAACTCTTTTTCTCCGTTGCGATCGCGTTTGGCTAAGCGAGGCTTGGGAGTGGAGCGCTTTTCGTCTGCTATGTCGTCTTCAGCGGAGTCGAGCCACGCTGGACGGGTTTTGTCATAAGCCATTTGTAAAGCAGCTGCGGCGATCGCGTGTGCGTCGTATTCTTCGCTCAGTTCGCGCACGATTGGCAAGAAGGAGGCTAATCTTTCCCCAGAGAGAACTTCCCGCAGTTGTTCTTGCAGTTTTTCAATTTGCCGCGCTTCGATTTGCGCTTTGGTGGGGACGTAGCTAACTTTCAAGCTTTGGCGAACGTGACGTTCGATCTGCTGCTGTTTGCGGCGATCGAACGGTTGAATGAGGGAAATTGCCGTGCCTTCTTTTCCGGCTCTACCCGTGCGTCCGATCCGATGAACGTAAGTTTCTACGCTGTCAGGTAAATCGTAGTTAATCACGTGAGTTAAATGATCTACATCTAAACCGCGTGCGGCGATGTCTGTGGCAATCACCCACCGCACTTGCTTGTTGCGGAACCGCGATAGCAGGCGCTCCCGTGCTTGTTGGGTTAAATCGCCGTGATATTCGTCGGCGCTATAACCCGATGCTTGCAGTTGACTGGTGAGATCTGCTGCTGTTTTGCGAGTTTTGACAAATATGATTGCAGATTCTGGGTCTTCCAATTCTAGAATTGGCTGCAATGCTCTTGCTTTTGTCCAATGACGCGGTACGAGATAGGCGACTTGGCTAATTTTAGTAGGAGCGGCTTTTGGCTGTTCTACCGCAACTGTGACGGGCGAGTGCAAAAACTTCCCAACTATCATCTGAATTGCGCTTGGCATTGTTGCCGAAAACAAAGCAGTTTGCCGCTCTTTTGGTGCGGAGGCAAGAATTTTTATCACATCGTCAATAAAGCCCATGCTCAGCATTTCATCGGCTTCGTCAAGTACGACAAATTTCACTTTGTCTAGCTTAAGATTACCGCGATCGAGCAAGTCAATCACTCGCCCTGGCGTACCAACTACAATTTGTACGCCGCGATTGAGCTGCTGAATTTGGCGTTCAATTGATTGCCCGCCATAGATAGCTAGAATGCGACTTTCGTTTCGATCTACAAAGCTTTTCATTGCTTGGCAGACTTGAACGGCTAATTCCCTTGTAGGAGTGAGAATTAGCGCTTGTATTGCCTTATTTTGCGGATCGATTTGCTCTAGAATCGGCAAAGAAAATGCGGCTGTTTTACCCGTACCTGTTTGAGATTTGCCAACGACATCGCGCCCTGCTAATAATTGGGGGATTGCCTGTACTTGTATATTGGTTGGTGTAGTGAATCCAATTTTTTCTAATTGTTGAATACGGCTTTCTGAAAGACCTAAGCTTTCAAAGGATAAATTCATTTAAGCTCCTAAACTACTCTGTTTTTTCTACTTTTGTTATCGATTGTTATCGATCGATAGCTATGCGCTACTAGCTACTCACAACCTCACCTTTGAGATCGTATGGCTCAGCCTCGGTAATTTTGACTGGCACGATTGAACCTAACCTAGCTACACCTTTGACGTAGACTAAACCATCTACCTCTGGTGAAAACCGAGCTGAACGTCCGATGTATTCTCCAGTTTCAGGATTTTCTTGCTCGATTAAAACATCCACAACTTTGCCTTCTTGCGCCTGATTTCTCCGCCAAGAAATCGGTTGCTGGAGTGCCATTAATGCATCTCGTCTTGCATCCATAATTTCTTGAGGAATTTGATTCGGCAGGCTGTAAGCTGGGGTTTCCTCTTCTGGAGAAAATGTAAACACACCCACATGGTCAAATTCGTGGCGTTCGACAAACTGCATCAGATGCTCGAAGTGCGCGTCTGTCTCGCCAGGAAATCCTACTATAAATGTTGTCCGTACAACTGCCTCTGGGATTGCCGTTTTAATCCGTTCGATAATACTGTCATTGACCCGACCTTGCCAAGGGCGGTTCATCGCACGGAGAATTTCAGGATGGGAGTGTTGTAAGGGTAGGTCTAAATACGGTAAGACATTTGGCGTGGCTCGAATTGCCTCGATGACTTTCGGTGTCAACCCTGTTGGATAAGCATAATGCATCCGAATCCAAGGAACATCGACTTTACCTAAAGCAACTAACAGTTCTGCTAACTTTGGTTCGCCGTACAAGTCTACACCATAATTAGTGGTAATTTGGGAAATCAAGATAATTTCCTGTACCCCTTGAGCGGCGAGTTGCTTTGCTTCTGCCACGATCGATTCGATCGAGCGCGATCTTTGATTTCCCCGTAAGTAAGGAATAATGCAAAAAGCGCAACGGTAATCGCATCCTTCCGCTACCCGCAGGTATGCTACTCCTTCTGTCGTCGTGCGATATCGAGGTGTAGTTTCGTCAGCGATATATGTTGGTTCGGGCGAGACAAGCTTTACTTTTTCTCCCTTTTCTACCCGCTCAATTACGTTTACAATTTGGTGATAGTCTCCCGTACCGATCGCAGCTACCGCTTCTGGGATCTCTTCTAGCAGTTGTTCCTGAAAGTGCTGCGCCATGCAGCCCATAATGACAATTTTTTTATTGGCTTCTGCTAGCTCGACTATTGTCCGAACCGATTCTTGACGCGCTGCTTGAATAAAACTACAGGTATTGACTACAACATAATCGGCTAGTTCTTCGTCGTTATCGACCTCGTATCCAGCTTGAACGAGGAGTCCGATCGTGTGTTCCGTATCTATTCGATTTTTCTCGCAGCCTAGATGAGAAAATGCAATTGTTGGCTTTTTGCCCATGAAATCAATTTTAAGTGTAAGTAGAGACAGGGTTTTTCAGTCGTTCTATTGTAGCGATCGCTTCCAAAACGGCTACCCGTTTGATGCTACACCCCTATGGCTCTCTGCTCACCGGATGCGGTCAATGCAATCGCTCAACCTATGCAATCTATATAGTAGCGTAATGAATGAAAATTTACAATATTTTACAAAAATTTTTGTGAGGGAGTAGGGAGCAGGGAGCAGGGAGCAAGCATCAGAATCAATCCACTAGCCAACTACCAACTACCAATTACCACCCTACACAGCACTATAAGAAGTTATGATTTGTCTTAGCCTACTTCTAAATAAGTGCGTCCGAAGTATTGTAAAGACGTGGATCTGAAACAGACATTTAAAACCGATCGCCCTATCATTGGAGTCGTACATTTATTACCCCTGCCTACATCTGCTCGCTGGGGTGGAAGTTTAGCTGCTGTCATTGACAGGGCAGAACAGGAAGCTACAGCTTTAGCTTCTGGTGGAGTAGATGGAATTATTGTCGAAAATTTTTTTGACGCACCTTTCGTTAAAGAGCGAGTCGATCCAGCAGTCGTCAGCGCCATGACACTGATCGTACAGCGGCTCAAACAGCTAGTAACTCTACCGATCGGACTGAACGTATTGCGAAACGACGCTCATAGTGGCTTAGCGATCGCCAGTTGCGTGCAGGCACAATTCATTCGCGTCAACGTTCTAACAGGCGTGATGGCAACAGATCAAGGCATTATTGAAGGACAAGCCCACAGCCTTTTGCGCTATCGGCGAGAACTTGGTAGCGATGTCAAAATCTTTGCGGACGTATTGGTAAAACACGC
>NZ_JBOFLP010000304.1:0-40819 GCF_051657925.1 Chroococcidiopsis sp. | reverse complement strand
CCCGCCCCTACGGGTGGCTGCGATCGCATGTGGGGATCTGGACCTGGGATGGCGCGTGTGGGCGGGTTTTGGATGAAAATTTTCGGTTGCGGTTATGGGCATGTTTGCTAAACCCGCCCCTACAGGTGGTTGGGATTGCCTGGGTGCAATCGATCCATGAATCATGACAGGGGATTGTTGTCAATATATTGGCGAATTCGCTCTAATGATTCTTCGTTGCGGATAATATGTTCGTAATAATTGCGTTGCCAAACTGGGATGTTTGATACTCGTCGGATTTTATTAATTTGACGGGCAGAAAATGTTTTGAATCCGCGAATAATTTCCGGCAAAGCGTGATATTTGGCATGATTTTGATTATTTTCCCAGGTAGATTTTACACCCGGTATTTCTGTAGGGGCGGGTTTAGCAGATAGAATTTCGGTTGTAGTAGCAGATGTTTGGTCAAAACCCGCCCTTGCAAAGCGATCGCCATGAAGAATTAAAATTCCATGCAAATGATTTGGCATGAATACAAATGTTTCTAAATAAAGATTTGAATGATATTGCGGTAAATTCATCCAGTGCGATCGCGCAACTTGACCCAATTGGCTCAGTTGCATAACTCCCTCAGAAATTTCTCCAAATATACATTCTCGTTGATGGGTACATATAGTGATAAAGTAAGCGCCAGCAGTGGAATAATCATAATTCTGTAACCGAATTGAATGGCGATTGTGTTTGGTCGGATCGTATTTCACAAGGGTAGAAACCTAACATCTACATCTATTAGAATTCCCCAAGCGTTTATCCTATTTGCGATCGCACTACCAACTGTACCTGGGATGGTGCAATTGGGCGGGTTTTGGATGAAGATTGTCAGTGACGGGGTAAACCTGCCCCTACTCCATTTTCTACCCCTAGCAGCATGTAAAACCGACAATAACGCGATATCTTCTATCGTGGTTCACCTCAAATATCCTTATGACATTCCAACGTGCTAGCGGCGTTTTATTGCATCCTACCTGTCTTCCCAGCCCATATGGAATTGGCGATTTAGGAAAATCGGCTTACGAATTTATCGATTTTCTCGCCAGTAGCGGACAAAAATTGTGGCAAGTTTTGCCTTTGGGACCTACGGGATACGAGCATTCTCCATATATCATGAATTTCAGCACTTTTGCTGGCAATCCATTATTAATTAGTCTCGATACGCTAGTAGAAGAAGGATTATTGAAGAAAGAAGAACTAAGTCCATTAGAAAATGTGGATCTCAATCGAGTCAACTTCGATCGCGTCATTCCGCATAAAACTCAATTTCTTAAAATCGCTTTTGAAAACTTTCAACAAGCTAATACTCATCAAAACTCAGAATACGCACAATTTTGTCAATCTCAATCTTACTGGCTCGATGACTACGTACTTTTTATGTCATTATTAGAAGCCAACGAAGGGAAAAGCTGGAATAATTGGGAACGAGCGATCGCGCGTCGAGAGCCAGATGCGTTGCAAGCATCAAGAGATTCTTTAAAAGATAGTATCGCTTATCATAATTTCGTTCAATTCAAATTCTTCGAGCAGTGGAAACAACTACGAAAATACACCAACGACAAAAATATTCAAATTGTGGGTGATATTTCAATTTATGTCTGTCACAACAGTTCTGATGTCTGGTCGAGTCCAGAAATATTTAAATTAGATCCCCAAACTTTTGAACCTACATATATCGCTGGCGTTCCCCCAGACTATTTCAGTGCTACGGGACAATTATGGGGAAATCCTGTCTATAACTGGGATAAATTGCAACAAACAAACTTTGCTTGGTGGATTCAACGCTTTCAAGCCACCTTAGAATATGTCGATATCGTCCGCGTCGATCATTTTCGCGGTTTTGAAGCATACTGGCAAGTCCCAGCAGGCGAAGAGACTGCAATTAATGGCGAGTGGATTAAAGCCCCAGGAGTAGAATTTTTTGAAACTTTAGGTAACGCTTTGGGAAGTTTGCCAATTATGGCAGAAGATTTAGGCATTATTACCCCAGAAGTCGAAGAATTGCGCGATCGCTTTCAATTTCCAGGCATGAGAATTCTGCAATTTGCCTTTGGAGACGACTCAAGTAATGCCTATTTACCCCACAATTACGTCCATAACAGCGTCGTTTATCCCGGTACTCACGACAACGATACAGCGATCGGTTGGTGGAACAAAGCTAGCGACAAAGAAAAGCAATTTGTCGCGAAATATTTGGGTTACAGATCTGTTGCAGAGATAACAGAAATTAACTGGGAATTCATCCAATTAGCATTAGCCTCAGTTGCAGACTTAGCCATTCTACCCCTACAAGACATTTTAGGCTTAGACGATCGCGCCCGCATGAACGATCCCAGTGTCAATGCAGGCAACTGGCGTTGGCGTTACGAAAGTTCCGAAATGCTAACACCTCAACTATGCGATCGCTTGTTGGAAATGACGCAGATTTACAGCCGATAAGTCGGGAGTCGGGAGTCGGAAGTCAGAAGTCAGAATTAACTAATCACTGCTCGTGCGCTCCCTGCTCCCTGGTCACTGTTTCTTGCCTAGGATAGATAGTCAAGCTAATTCGGAATCGGTACTGTGTTGAGAGAGACTCTCCCAAAAGTAGGAAGAACTTTTAGTTAAATTCCTACTGTCATCAGTTATTCACTACTTAATACTTGACACACAGTCAAACCTATGTATGTTGCACTCTGGCCAGGCAATGTCTATCCTTTGGGTTCCTATTGGGACGGCAAAGGCACGAACTTCACCTTATTTTCGGAAAACGCTACAGGTGTAGAATTGTGCTTGTTCGATCGCGACGACAAAGAAACTCGCGTAGAGCTAACAGAAGTTAGTAACTTCGTTTGGCACGGCTACATACCAGGTATAGGACCAGGACAACGATACGGGTATAGAGTGCAAGGATCGTACGCACCCCAAGAAGGACATCGCTTTAACCCCAATAAACTGCTGATCGATCCATACAGAAAAGCGATCGCGGGGGAAGTTGGCAATGGTCCAGAATTATATGGTTACTCTTGGGAGTCTGAAGAAGCCGATTTATCGTTTTCCGATTTGGATAGCGCCCCGTTAATGCCGAAATCAGTTGTAGTCGATCAAAGCTTTGACTGGGAAGACGATAAACTCCTGCGCACCCCTTGGAACGAGACAATTATCTACGAAACTCACGTCAAGGGTTTTACTAAGCTACACCCCGATATTCCCGAAGAACTACGCGGGACTTATGCAGGAATGGCACACCCAGCGGCGATCGAGCATTTGCAACGTTTGGGAATCTCCGCCGTTGAGTTGATGCCCGTACATCATTTCCTCTCCGTCCCAGGACATTTGGCGGACAAAGGGTTGAGAAATTACTGGGGCTACGATTCGATCAATTATTTCGCGCCTCACTCCGAATACAGCTCTAGTGGCACATTAGGCGAGCAGGTGACGGAATTCAAGGAAATGGTTAAAGCCCTGCACCGTGCTGGAATTGAAGTCATTCTAGACGTGGTATACAACCACACGGGCGAAGGCAATCATATGGGCCCTACCCTATCGATGCGGGGAATTGATAATGCCAACTATTACCGCTTGGTAGACGGCGATCCGCGATACTACATGGACTTTACAGGTTGCGGCAACTCCCTCAACGTGCGCCACGCCCAAGTTTTGAAGATGATCATGGATAGCCTGCGCTACTGGGTGACAGAAATGCACGTCGATGGCTTCCGCTTCGATCTTGCTTCAGCCTTGGCAAGAGAACTGTACGAAGTGGATCGACTGTCAGCATTCTTCGATATCATTCACCAAGATCCGACGATCGCGGATGTAAAATTAATCGCTGAACCTTGGGACATTGGTACGGGTGGCTATCAAGTCGGGAACTTCCCCGTTCTCTGGTCGGAGTGGAACGGAAAGTATCGCGACACGGCGCGAGATTTCTGGCGCGGCGTGGACAGTACTTTAGGAGAATTTGCTTATCGGCTGACGGGTAGCCCCGACTTGTACTATCAAGAGAACGGGCGGCGACCGAATGCTAGCATTAACTTCATCACCGCTCATGACGGATTTACGCTCAACGATCTCGTCAGTTACAACGAGAAACACAACGAAGCTAACGGCGAAGAAAGCCGCGATGGAGAAAGTCACAATCGGTCTTGGAACTGCGGCGCGGAAGGCGAGACAGACGACCCAGAAGTTTTGCAGTTACGGGAACGCCAGCGCCGGAACTTCCTCGTTACCTTGATGCTGTCCCAAGGTATCCCCATGATACTTGGGGGTGACGAAATGGGTCGGACGCAGCATGGAAACAACAACGGTTACTGCCAAGACAGCGAAATTTCTTGGTTTAATTGGGATTTAGTAGAAGGCAATTCAGAATTATTAGACTTTACTCGCGAGTTAATTTATTTTCGTCGCCAACATCCTGTATTTCGTCGCCGTAAGTGGTTCCAAGGTCAAGCGATTCACGGATCGGGTGTCAGCGATATCATGTGGTTTAACCCTGATGGTAGCGAGATGGATCAGGAACAGTGGGAAATTGGCTATGCGAAGTCAATGGGCGTGTTCTTAAATGGAAACATGATTCCCAGTCCTGGGAAACAAGGTCAACGTATCAGCGACGATAGCTTTCTCATGTTCTTCAACGCCCACTACGAAACTCTTGAATTCAACTTGCCACAAGGAATGCAAGATAACCAGTGGGTGTTAGTTATTGATACCAAAGAACCGCGTTTTATTCAAGAAGAACGCATCTACACAGGCGATCGCACCGTTCCAGTTACAGCGCGATCGCTCGTCCTGCTGCGTCAGATGGTTTAAGCAGTGACTAGTGGTTAGTGGCTAGTGGCTAGAATTTAAAATTCTCTTGCCTCTAGCTAATGACAAATGACAAATGACAAATGACAAATTATGAAAATTGGTGCTAACTATTTAGGCGGCGATCGCTGTGAATTTACTGTCTGGGGACCCAGTATAGATTCGATGGGCGTGCAAATTGTGTCTCCTAAAGAACGCTTTGTGCAAATGGAACGGGAGGGCGAATACTGGAAAGTTGTTGTTGATAATGTTTCTCCAGGTACGCAATATCTCTACGAAATAAATGGTGGTGAATCTTTTCCCGATCCTGCTTCATATTTTCAGCCGCATGGCGTACATAAGCCTTCTCAAGTAGTCAGTCATGAGTTTACTTGGAATGACAGCGATTGGGCTGGCGTTTCTTTAGATTCGATGATTATTTACGAATTGCATGTCGGTACGTTTACCCCAGAAGGGACTTTTACCGCGATTATTCCCCGCTTGTCAGATTTGAAAGAGTTGGGAATTACCGCGATCGAAATTATGCCGATCTCGCAATTTCCTGGTAACATTCCCCCAGATGGCAGTTGTGCCTATCGCAACTGGGGTTATGATGGCGTTTACCCGTTTGCCGTTCAAAATTCTTACGGTACTCCTGAAGAGTTAAAACAACTGGTTGCCGCTTGTCACCAACAGGGAATTTCTGTGATTCTCGATGTGGTTTACAACCACTTTGGACCCGAAGGCAATTACATCAGCAATTTCGCTCCTTATTTTACTCAAACTTATCGTACTCCTTGGGGCAGCGCGATTAATTTTGACGATGCCCACAGCCATAACGTGCGTAATTATTTTATTGAAAACGCTCTTTATTGGTTGCGAGACTTTCACATCGACGCACTACGATTAGATGCGATTCAAGCAATTTACGATTTGGGTGCAAAACATTTTTTAGCGGAATTAGCCGAAAAAGTTCGAGAATTTTCCGAACAACAAGGTAGGAAGTATTACTTAATTGCTGAAAGCGATCTAAACGATCCAAAAATTATTCGTCCGAGAGAAATGGGCGGTTACGAACTTGATTCTCAGTGGAGCGATGATTTTCATCATGCTTTACATGCATTGTTAACAGGTGATAGTGACGGATATTATCAAGATTTTGGTAAATGCGAAGACTTAGCAAAAGCCTATCGCAATACATTTGTCTATGACTGGAAATATGCACCCCATCGTCAGAGATTTCATGGCAACTCTGCTAGCGATCGCACCAGTCTATCTCAATTTGTCGTCTGCATTCAAAACCACGATCAAATTGGCAATCAATTGTTAGGGGAAAGGCTGTCTAAACTCATACCTTTTGATGCCATTAAACTAGCTGCTGGCGCGGTAATTCTATCACCATACATTCCTCTCCTATTTATGGGTGAAGAGTATGCCGAAGAAGTACCTTTTACCTACTTTGTCAGCCACTCCGACCCGCAACTAATTAAAGCAGTACGCGAGGGAAGAAAGCAAGAATTTGCTGCCTTTCATGCTGTAGGAAATCCACCCGATCCAGAATCTTCCAAAACTTTTCTCATGTGTAAAATGGATTGGGAAAAACGCCAAGAAGGTAAATACAAAGTTATCTGGTCTTGGTATCAACATTTAATTCAACTCCGCAACTCGATTCCTGCTTTAATTAAAAAAGAAAGAGACAGCATAGAAGCAGGTGCAGACGAACAACAAAAAATTGTCTGGTGGCGGCGATGGAGTGACGACAGCCAAATTTTTTGTCTGATGAATTTCAACCAAAATGATGTTAGCTTCGCACCAGAACTCAGCCAAAATAATTGGCAAAAGATTCTCGACTCTACCGATGAAAAATGGCAAGGTTCCGGTACTATCGCCCCAGAGAAAATCAAGTCGGGCGAAGAAATAAAACTGCGATCGTACAACTTTGTACTTTACGAAAATATCTAAATTTGGTCATTAGTCATTAGTCATTTGTCATTAGTCATTTGTAGTTACTCTCCCCTGTCTCCCTTGTCTTCTTGTCCATCCCTCACCCCTCACTCCTCACTCCTTTCATGCGCATTCCCACAGCTACTTACCGCATTCAATTTAACTCGGAATTTAAATTTGCAGATGCGAAAAAAATTACCTCGTATCTAGCAGCTTTGGGAGTTTCCGATCTCTACGCTTCACCCATATTTAAAGCTAGAACCGGAAGTACTCACGGTTACGATGTTGTCGATCCGACTCAACTGAATCCAGAATTAGGAACTGAAGTAGATTTTGATGCTTTAATTGCCGAAATTCAACAGCATCAATTAGGTTGGCTGCAAGATATCGTCCCTAACCACATGGCGTATGATAGTCAAAATTTGTGGTTGATGGATGTCTTAGAAAATGGTCCCGATTCAGCTTATGTAGAATATTTTGATATTGCTTGGAATGCTCCATTTACTGATAATAAAGACCCAATCTTAGCGCCAATGCTAGGGAATTTCTATGGAGAATCTTTAGAAAATGGAGAAATTCAACTCAAGTACGAACAAAGCGGCTTGACTGTCAACTATTACAGTCTAAGCTTGCCGTTAAAACTAGAATCCTATGCGACTTTCTTGACCTACAATTTAGGTAAATTAGCTAGAACTCTGGGTAGAAGACATTCAGATTTTGTTAAACTTCTGGCAATTGTCTATATTCTCAAAAATATTTCTGCTGATGTTGTCGGTAAACAAAGAAGACAAGACCAAACAGAGTTTGTCAGAGGCTTGCTTTGGGAATTGTATGAAGGTAATCCTGAAGTCAAAGCTTTTATAGATGAGAATATCAAAATTTTTAATGGCGAACCAGGTAATTCCGAAAGTTTTAATCTTTTAGATAAATTACTTTCAGAACAGTTCTTTCGACTTTCCTACTGGAAAGTAGGTGCAGAAGAAATTAACTATAGAAGATTTTTTACAGTTAACGAATTAATCTCAGTTAAAGTAGAAGAACTCAAAGTATTCAACAACACTCACGAATTCATTGCTAAATTAGTTAGTGAAGGCAAGTTTACAGGTTTAAGAATCGATCACATTGACGGTCTTTACGATCCGACTCAATACTTAGAAAGACTGCGAGAAAAGACAGGTGATACTTATATTACTGTCGAAAAGATTTTGCAAATTGGCGAAGATATACCTAATGACTGGCAAATTCAGGGCACTTCTGGCTACGATTATCTAAATTATCTTAACGGAATTTTCTGTCAAAAAGCAAATCGAGATAAGTTTGACGAAATTTATCGTATTTTAACCGGATTTAGAACGAGTTTTCCCGAAGTTGTAGCCGAGAAAAAACATCTCATCATCGATAAAAATCTCGCAGGCGATATCGATAATTTGAGTGTCTTGTTGAAGAAGATTGCGGCTAAATATCGCTATGGTAATGATTTTACTCTCAATGGATTAAAACGTGCGATCGCAGAAGTTCTTACCCGTTTCCCGATCTATTGTACTTACATCAATGCTGCCGGAATTTCTGAGCAGGATCGACAGTATATTCAAGCCGTCATTCAAGCTGCTAAAGATGGCACACCTCTGTTACAAAATGAGTTGAACTTTATCGAGAAATTATTCTTACTAGAATACGAACCCTCTTTGACTCAAGCTGAGAAAGACCAGTGGTTATATTTTGTCATGCGAATGCAACAATATACGGGACCGCTGATGGCAAAAGGGGTAGAAGATACAGCTTTATATGTTTATTACCGCTTGCTTTCTTTAAATGAAGTGGGTGGCGAACCAGATCATTTTGGGATGGATTTAGCTGAGTTTCATAGTTTTAACCAACATCGAAATCAGACATGGACTCATGCTATGAGTGCAACTTCAACCCACGATACCAAACGTGGTGAAGATGTGAGGGCGAGAATTAACGTTTTGTCAGAAATTCCTGACGAATGGCAGCAACAAGTTCGTAGTTGGATGGAATTAAATCGTTCTTATAAAACGCAACATAAAAACTCAATTTTTCCCGATCGCAACGATGAGTATGCATTTTATCAAACTTTAGTAGGGGCGTATCCCTTCTTAGAGAGTGAAATAAATGGCTTTAGCGATCGCGTCAAAGAATATATGCTCAAGGCAATTCGCGAAGCTAAAGTCTACACTGCTTGGCTGCGGCAAAATATGACTTATGAAGATGCTTGCACTAGTTTTGTTGAAGCGGTTTTAAATAATTCAGAAAACAATCAATTTCTGCAAGAGTTTCTCCCATTTCAAAAAAAGGTTTCTTACTACGGTATCTTTAATTCTTTATCTCAAACTCTGCTAAAATCAGTTTCTCCTGGGGTTCCTGACTTTTACCAAGGAACGGAATTATGGGATTTAAGCTTAGTCGATCCCGACAACCGTCGTCCAGTTGATTTCGAGCAGAGAAACTCTTACTTGTCGGAAATCAAAGAGAAAATCAGCACGAATATTTCTGCTCTAATTTCCGATCTGCTAGCTACAAAGGAAGATGGCAGAATTAAGTTATTTCTGACTCATCAAGTCTTGAAAGCGAGAACGAAATATCTAGATGTGTTTCAAAAAGGAGAATATCAACCTCTAGAAATCAGCGGCAACTACAAAGAAAATATCGTGGCTTTCGCACGCAGTTTTGAAAATACAACAGCTATTGCGATCGCCCCTCGTTTCTTAACGAGTTTAATTCAACCAGGTGAGTATCCATTTGGCGAAGTTTGGCAAGATACTTATATTCAACTACCTGCCGAAATAGCTTCAAAGTGGGAGGATACAATTACTCATCAAAATATTCAAACTGATGGAAAGTTGCCAGTTGCTGACACGTTAAAAGAGTTTCCCGTAGCGCTATTAATTGGACAGAAATAACTGTCATTCTCTAGGGAAGATCTTACAAACTAGATCCCCCCTAGCCCCCCTTAAAAAGGGGAGAAAAAGAAAGCCCCCTTATTAAGGGGGTTGGGGGATCTCCAACAGAAAGCCCCCTTGTGAAGGGGGTTGGGGGATCTCCAACAGAAAGCCCCCTTATTAAGGGGGTTGGGGGATCTCCAATCGAATTAGACAATCACTTGAGCCAAACTTGGTGTAGAGATTGTCGAACAGCCAGGAGCATAGATGCGCGTCACGTAATCGGCGATCATCCGATCCGTATTAAACAGAGGTGCATTCGTCTTAATCGATGCCTTCATCATTTGAATCCAGCGGTGCGGAATGCCGTTGTTGTCGCGATCGTAGTATAGAGGGGCAATCTCCTCTTCCAATAACTTGTAGAGGGATTCAGAATCGATCCGATCCTGCAACTCTTGATTGCTCGTATGAGCATCTTCACCGATCGCCCAACCGTTGATTCCCTTGCCATCTATCCCAACTTGATAGCCTTCGCACCACCAACCATCGAGAACGCTGCAATTGATCCCACCATTAAAACAGACTTTTTGCCCGCTCGTACCAGAAGCCTCTAGGGGACGACGGGGATTATTCAACCAAACATCTACGCCTTGCACTAACTTCTGTGCCACATAAATGTCGTAGTCTTCAATAAACGCCACTCGATGCTGAATTGCTGAATGCTGACACCACTCCATCAATTTTTGGATAATCCGCTTGCCTTCCTCATCGGCGGGGTGAGCTTTACCAGCAAAGACAATTTGCACCGGACGTTGAGCATTACCAAAGATTTTCAACGCTCTTTCTGCATCCCGTAGCAGCAGATTACCCCGCTTGTATTGAGAGAAGCGACGGGCAAAACCAATCGTGAGAGCATTGGGATCGAGCAACAAATCAGCAGCATGAATGCGATCGCCTGCTTCACCCCGATCCGTTCTGGCTTTTTTGATTCTGTAACGGGTAAAGGCAATCAAGCGCTCTTTCAAAACTTGATGTCGCTGCCATAATTCTGCATCGGGAATGCGATCGACATCTGCCCACATTGCCGGATCGATCGCCCGCGTCTGCCAGTCTGCACCTATATACTGAGTATAAAGGTCAGCCATCAACGGAGCCGTCCAAGTCGGGGCGTGAACCCCATTGGTGATGTGACCGATGGGTACGCGGTCTTCGGGGCGATCGGGATACAAAGCAGTCCACATCTGTCGCGAAACTCTGCCATGCAATTCGCTCACCCCATTAGCAGCGCGGCACATCCGCAGCGCTAAGACAGTCATGCCAAAAGGCTCCCAAGGATCGCCCAGTCTTTTTGCGCCCAAAGCTAAAAACTGCTCTCGCGATAGCCGCAATTGCGCCCAATATTGCGCAAAATGAGAATCCATCAAATCGGGTGAGAACACATCGTGTCCGGCGGGGACGGGGGTATGAGTCGTAAAGACGCAGCGATTGCGTACGCTCGCTTCCACATCGTAGAAAGGTTTGCCCGTCCGCTCCATTTCTTGCCAAGCAATCTCTAGGGTGCAAAAGGCAGCATGTCCCTCGTTCAAATGATGGATTGATGGCTTAATTCCCAGAGCTGTAAGCGCCTTGACTCCACCGATCCCCAAAACAACCTCTTGGGCGATCCGCGTGTCTTGGTTGCCCCCATAGAGGTGTCCTGTGAGCCAGCGATCGATCGGGTCGTTGTCTTCGCGGTCTGTATCGAGCAAGTAGAGACTCACCCTACCCACTTGCGTCCGCCAAATTTGAACTTTGACCATCCGCTGTCTAACTTGCAGCTCGATCGTCAGGGTTTCTCCCCGTTCGTTCAACATCAATTCCAGCGGCATTTGCTGGAAAACATTGTCAATGTAGTAATCTTCTTGCCAACCACTACGATTGAGTCGCTGCCGGAAATAGCCTTGACGATACAACAATCCTACGCCGATCAGAGGTACGCCCAGATCGGAAGCAGATTTGAGGTGATCTCCAGCCAGAATACCCAAACCGCCAGAATAAACGGGGAGAGATTCGTGAATGCCAAACTCAGCACAGAAATAGGCGATTGGATTTTGCCGTGAAATTTGCGGCGCAACTCGACTCACCCAGGTATCTTGCTGATTCATGTAAGCATCAAACTCAGCCACCAACTGAGATAACTGTTTGATGTAGAAAGGGTCTTCTGCTAATTGGGTCAGGCGTTCGTAAGAAGCCGATTCCAACACAGCTACAGGGTTATGCCCGTAACGCTCCCAAGCTTCCGGCGAAATGTTTTGAAATAGGAAAACTCGTTCGCTCGTCCAACTCCACCAATAGTTATAAGCCAGATCTGCCAATCTTTTGAGTGGCAGGGGTAATTTTTCGCTCAGCTTTTGTGCTGGTGCGATCGCAGATTTATTCATCATTATGATTCCAGTACTCTCTTGTGTACTCTCGTTCTAAAACCGATGGCAATACAGAGCAATTAAAACTCGACTCGGTAATAGAAACCTGGGTAATTTATCCTCGCCAACATCATCCCAGTTAGGATTTTCAGCATACACGGGGTATGTCTACTTTAAGATTTTTGTTTACACTTTTTCTAGATTTCAGTGTCAAATTAGATAAAGGATGTTTTAACAAAATTTTGCTGGATGTTAAGTTTGGTAATTGGTAATGGATGGTTGACAGTTATCAGTGACTAGTGGCTGGTGACTAGTCACTAGAATTTCTCCTCTGCTTCCTTGTCTCCCTTGTCTCCCTCACTCCTCACTCCTCACTCCTCACTCCTCACTCCTCACTCCTCACTCCTCGCCCCTCACTCCTCACCCCTCACTCCTCACTCCTCGCCCCTCACCACCACATTTGGTTAAATTAAGAAAGTCTCCTACACATCTGCTTATGAACCCTGCCCTAACGAAAATTGGCGCTCAAATGTCCCACCTGACGGGGGTGCGGGCAATTATGAAAGATATTATTGAAACGCTGCAAGCAGGTGCAGGTAAGGAGTTTATTAATTTAAGTGCGGGGAATCCGCTGATTTTACCGGAGGTAGAGCAATTATGGCGAGACTGTACGGCACAGTTGTTAGCTAGTTCTGACTATGGTGAAGTCGTCTGTCGTTACGGTTCGAGTCAGGGTTACACACCACTTATTAGCGCGATCGCATCTGATTTCAACCGTCGCTACGGGTTAAACTTGAGCGAGCGCAATATCCTCATTACTCCTGGTAGCCAAACTCTCTATTTCTACGCTGCAAATGCTTTTGGTGGCTATTGTCCTAGTGGGCAGTTAAAGCAAATTGTTTTACCCCTAAGTCCAGATTACACGGGTTATGGTGGCGTAAGTCTTGCCCCAGAAGCTTTGATTGCCTATAAACCTGCGTTAGATATCGATTCAGCCGCGCATAGATTCAAATATCGTCCCGACTTTAGCCAACTCAAAATTAACGAAGAGACGGGATGCGTTGTATTTTCTCGTCCCTGCAATCCTACGGGTAACGTTTTAACGGATGAGGAAGTGAAGAAAATTGCGGCTTTGGCTGCACCTTACAATGTTCCCGTTATTATTGATTCTGCTTATGCTCCTCCCTTTCCAGCTTTGAATTTTACCGAAATGACTCCCGTGTTTGGAGACAATATTATTCATGGCATGAGTTTATCCAAAGCAGGGTTGCCTGGAGAAAGAATTGGAGTAGCGATCGCAGATGAGAAGTTAATTCAAATTCTGGAATCGTTCCAGACAAACATGTGCATTCATCCGTCACGCTACGGACAGGCGATCGCGGCTTTAGCGATTAATTCTGGTGCTTTGGCAGAGATTTCTAGCAATGTCATTCGACCTTTTTACCAACAAAAATTTGATGTCGTAGAAACTACGCTAGAACAAGCAATGCCCGATATCCCTTGGTTTTTGCATCGTGGCGAAGGAGCAATTTTTGCTTGGTTGTGGTTAAAAGATTTACCTATAACTGACTGGGAATTTTACCAACAATTGAAACAGGAAAATGTCATCGTCGTTCCTGGTAGTTCCTTCTTCCCTGGTTTACGCGAAGATTGGATTCACAAACAGCAGTGTTTGCGAATTAGTTTGACAGCAAGCAATGAAGAAATCGCGATCGGAATGCAGCGTCTCGCCAAGGTAGCCGAACGGGTTTATGCAGAGGCTAAAATTGCCGGATGATGAAATAATACTTTTCTACCAAACTACTGCGCACACAGCACAAGCCCAATAAGTACAACATATCTTTTCTAACGCTAGTGCCTATTCTAATCTTCGAGAAAAGCTTCACCCCACGAGAATCCGCTTTGCGCCCTTGCGTCTTTGCGCGACACTAAATTTTTATGAAACACCAGAAAACACCCGAAAAACTCAAAACTCAAAACTCAAAACCACAAATTCCTGATGGCTGGTTGGCAATTGGTACAATTGTTGCACCCCAAGGGTTAGATGGAGAAGTCAGAGTTTACCCCGATTCAGACTTTCCCGAACGATTTGTCGAACCAGGACAGCGCTGGTTACTGCGTCCAGGGAAAACGGAACCAGAACCAATAGAACTAATCGAAGGTCGAGATATCCCAGGTAAAGGGTTGTACGTGGTCGCGTTAGAGGGAATTGAAGATCGCACGCAAGCCGAAGCACTGCGAGATTGCGTATTGCTCGTACCGGAAAGCGATCGCCCCGAATTAGGAGAAGATGAATATCATGTCGTCGATCTGATCGGTCTAGAAGTCTTTTTACAAGAAACTGGTGCAAGCATTGGTACGGTAACAGATGTCATTCCTGCTGGAAACGACTTGTTGGAAGTACAGTTGCATCAAGAAGTCAAAAGTCAAAAGTCAGAAGTCAAAATTAGCGATTCCATACTCCCGACTCCCGACTCCCGACTCCCAACTCTCTCAAAAAAAGTTCTAATACCATTTGTGAGAGCGATCGCACCTGTTGTAGATCTAGAGATGAGAAGAATTGAGATCGCGCCGCCACCAGGCTTGCTGGAACTGTAACGTTTAGCAGAATACTTCTATTTTGTCTTGTCTCTGTTACGATTCTCTATTTGGCATTAGTGGTTAGATCTTTAATTTGCTTGGTGTAGTTAGCTAGAAAGCACTTTGATTCTGGCTTTCAGTCATTTGACTTTTAACTTTTAACTTTTGACCAATGAAGTTATTGCGAAAACTACTATTACCTCTAATAGATAAAAATGAAAATTCCAGCTTTTTAGTTTTTGTTGATAAAGTAGAAGATTTTTTTGCCAAACTGCTAACGCTAGCAATGTTAGGAGTCGTTTTATTTTCAATTATAGATTTAGGCGTGACTTTAGCTAAGGAATTACTTGCTTCCTCGGAAATTGGTAGTTTTTCTGCCAGCTTGCTCAAAATATTTGGGTTATTTTTAAATATTCTTATTGCCTTAGAAATTACGCAAAATATTACTTCTTATCTTAGCAGCCATATTATTCAAATCGAGATGGTAATTGTCACATCTTTAATTGCAATTGCTCGCAAAATTATCATTCTCGATCTTGGCAAAATTACTGATTCTCAACTATTAGCACTTGCAGCAGCGATTATTGCTCTTTCTATCTGTTACTGGTTAGTCAGACGTACAAATGCCAAATATCCGCCACATAAAGGGCATTAATTATGAATAAACAGCTTAATTTGTACTTTTGACTTTTGACATTTAACTTTTGACTTACTGAGCAGCTACGGTAGGATCTGGATGAGCGATCGAACAGCATATGTGAAGTATGAAAATATACGATTGGATTGTAGTAGGTGGAGGTATTGCTGGCGCAGCTTTGAGCTACGAATTAGTTCAGCAAGGCTATTCCGTCCTGCTGCTAGAACAAGATCCGACGTGGCAAAATGCAACTCGCTATAGCTATGGTGGTTTAGCTTTTTGGTCTGGTACTACCGACATGATGCGTCAATTGTGTGCTGAAGGAATCGCCCGTCATCGCATTCTCTCAGAAGAATTAGCCGCCGATACTCAATTTCGGGAACTAGACTTACTGCTGACAATTGCAGCTGATGACGACCCCGCAGCAGTCTCTGCTACCTATGCTGATTTTGCCATTCCGCCACAACTTCTCAGCGTTTCAGAAGCCTGCGAACTAGAACCATTATTAAACCCTCAAGCGATCGCAGGGGCATTGACGGTAAAACACGGTCATATCAATGCTGAAAAAACCGCTCAAGCCTACATCCAAGCCTTTTTACGGGCGGGGGGCGATCTTCAGTTTGCTCAAGTACTCAAAATTTGGCAACAAGGCGACAAGGTAGAAGGGGTAAAAACCGCTAGTGAGAAGTATTGCAGTGCCAACACAGCGATCTGCGCGGGTGGATTGAGTCGTGCTTTACTCAAAGCAGCAGGCATTTCGGTCAAACTGTACTTTACTCATGCTGAGTTAATTGACATTCCACCAGTTGACATTCAGTTGCGATCGCTCGTGATGCCAGCTCGACTTCAACGCTTTCAATTAGAAGCCACATCGACGACAAACGATCGCCTCTGGGACGAACAAGGATTAGAACTCGCACCCCCAATTTTAGATACTGGGGCGATTCAATTTCTCGATGGTAGCCTGCGATTAGGGCAGTTGAGCCGCACTTTGACCAATACCCAAGCCACCATTAATCCCGAAGCCAGCGAAGCTACTATTCGAGCGGGTGTAGGGCAAATTTTACCAGCACTCAAAGACCTGCCGGGAACTTGGCATCACTGTTTAGTTAGTTTCAGCCATGTTAGCGAAGCTGAACGAAGTTATCCCCTGCCACTAATCGGCAACATCCCTGGCAAAACAGGCATCCACATCTTCTCTGGATTCAGCAATCCCCTCGTAATTATCCCACCCCTAGCGCAGCGCTTTGCTCTTACAGTTAACAGGGAGCAGGGAGCGCACGAGCAGGGAGCAGGGAGCAGAGGAATTGGGGGAGCAACAACCAATGACAAATAACGAATGACGAATGACACCATCAACCATCAACCGTCAACTGTCAACCACACGATAAACGTAGTTCCCCCACTACTTTCTGGGGTGGGATGCCACAAAGCAGGACTAAAAACTTCAATCGTGCCTTGCATTTGTTCGATCAGTGCCTTAGCAATTGCTAGTCCCAAACCCGTACCAGGAATATCTGAATCTGCTTGTCTACCTCGGTAGTGGCGATCGAAAATTCGCTCTAAGTCTTGCGGGGGGATACCTACCCCCGTGTCACTAATGGCGATGCCCTGGAAGTTGTCTCGCTCTAATCCTGCTTGGACGTAAATTTTGCCTCCAGGCGGAGTGTATTTAATCGCATTGTCAAGCAAATTGCTTAATACCTCACGCAATTCTCTTAAATGAGCGCGCACTGCTGGTAAATTTGGTGGCAGATCTGCTTGCAGATCTAAGTTGCGTTCTTGAGCGATCGCCCAAGCAGAAGCTAGCAAGGGTTTTAGCACGTCCTCGATCGTGCAAATTTCGCTCTGAGTGCCTTCGCGATTGGGCAGCAGTGGTAAAGGGGCATTGAGTATAGGTATTGCCGATCGCACCTCTGTGGCTGGAGGAAGGGATTTGGTTGGTTCTAAATCTTCCTCTGTCATGTCGATGACTCGATCGAATTGTTGCAGCAATTCTTGCAAGCGATCGCTTTCTCTCACGATATTGTCTGCCACAGCTCGGTTCGCATCTCCAGGTAGCAGGCGCTTGAGCAGCAATTTGCCGAACGTCCGCAACGCCGTCAGTGGGTTGCGAAACTGGTGCAGTAAGTTATCTAATAACTCTCGCTGCTGGGCTTGTAGTTGCTTTTGCTGGCTGAGCTGCTGCTCCGATCGCTCTCGTCGTCGATCTAAAAGTCTTGCCAGCGTTAGCGTTTGCGCCACTCGTTCGATTTCATGCCGTTCTCGCTCGTTCCATGCTCTATCCTCCCGACTAGTCACGAGTAGTCCAATTAACACTCCTTCATTAAGCAGTGGTAAAACAATCTGTTGGCTCGGTACTAGGGCTTTATCTGCCGTTTCTGGCGGTTCAGCTACATTTGCCTCGGTCGGTAGTTCCGGTAAAGATACAGTATCTATATTTTTTGCAGTGGCTTTTGCTTTCAATCGCGGTGGCTGAGGGCGACTTGTTGTAGCAGGAAGTGCTGCACTATTTAACTCTAGTCCCTTCCACCTCACTGCTGACTCTGGATAGGCTACGACAGGGATCAGCTTCTCCTGTGCTGTTCCTTCCTCTACTAATCTTTCCGTCAGGTATACCACGCTCAAAGCCGCCCCCATTCCTTGGGTTAGCAAGGCAACTTGAGAGCGACACAATGAAATAAACTCAGCACTGGCAGGCATTATGAAGGGCTACGGCAAGAATTTGGGAGTCGGGAGTCGGGAGTCGGGGGAAGAGAGAGTCGCCCAGCTGTAGGGCGAAGCCCTTCTCGAAGAATGGGAGAGTCGCCCAGCTGAGGGAGAAAGAAATTTAAAATCTTTACACCCTACACCCCATTCTTCACTGACAACTGATAACTGATTTAAGTGGATTAAGAATCTTAATTGACTGCGATCGCTTGTGTCGTTTTATTAATCATATTTTCAACATTAGCGGGTTTTTTGTTGCAAACGCTTAACATAAGTTGATTTTTCTAACTCAAATCGATATACTGACGACGGATTTTGTAAATATAAATACAATTTTCTGGTTAAAAAAAGGAGGGAGACAGGTTGGCAAGAAGACGCAAGCGCAAAAGTCGTCGTCGCCAGGAAGGACGTCGCATCCTCGAGCATGTGCCTCAATATAGCATTGAAAGTGGCGAAGATAAACCCGTGACTGCTGCTCGGAAGTTTATTCAAGCGGAGGGAATTGCTCCGCCTGCATTGCTGCTGGTTAAGCGAAACGAGCACACTACAGATCGCTACTTCTGGGCAGAAAAAGGTTTGTTTGGGGCGCAGTATGTAGAAGAGAATCATTTCTTGTTCCCTAGTCTACGGGTACTAGAAAATCCTCCTGAAAAGGAACTCGTTGCCGCACACAGGTAGCCTAAGGCGTTACCGAAGCTAAATGACAGCCAAAAGCTAGGTATTGGAGATTTTGAAATCATCGGCGTTATAGTCAAACGCGAGTGAGTCGCGTTTGGGCAAAGCGAAGATGAAATTTGGGGGAAGTATATACTTCCCCTAAAATATTGCTACACGCAAGGCTACGCGAATTCCAGATTTCGATCTCTTTATTCTGCTGGCTTCAAATTCAGCGATCGCTGCAATTGAATTAACTCATCCCGATGAGCGGTGACTGTGAGCAGGCTTTGTGGCGAGATGAGACCGCCCGTATTTGCCTCTAATTGATTTGCCTCTAATTTAAGAGATACCCGTTCTTTCCTGCCTGCTTTTTTCCAATAGAAAATACCTGCTGTTGGAGCTAGCAAAATCAGGATCGAGAAAGCCGCCGTCCAGTTTGGAAATAGTAACGACCAAACCAAGATCAGGCAAAGAATTCCCACCGTGGCAAGCATTGAGAGAAACACAGCTAGAAACAAGCTCGGTCGGATAAATCCCTCAAACGTAACAGAATTTTTCTCAGCATCCACCTCAGACACAGTGTAGGAACGCGAGCGCAAATACTGTTGCAGTTGCGCCATCAACGAAGCCTCTGGCTGTGCGGACACCAGATGGAGCGTTTGCGTTCGGTCTTTAGTAGAGGCTCGAATGAAGAAAAATAGCCCCACTGACAGCAATAAAGTCAGCAGTAGGGTCGATGAGAGAATCGGAGTCATAGCTATCTTGCGTTTGAACAGCGCCTGTTCGACTTTTTCACAATCGATTTTTGCACGATCGATAAGCCATTAGCGTACCACCTTATTAATATACTCTTGCCACAGTCGAGATAACTCCTGCGCCTGTACTTGCCATTCTGGGCTTATCTGATACATCCGTCGCGGTCGCCCTCTTCCCTCAACCTTCTTCCAGTAGCCGAGAATTGCCTTTTCATCTTCCAGGAACTTAAGTGCGCTGTATAGGACTGTATCGGAAAGGCGATAATTAGGGTATTCGCTCTCCAGCTTTTGAATCAGTTCCGTGCCGTAGGATTCTCCTTTTAACAAAACTGACAGCACGTAACATACTGCAAGTTCTTGGCTCAAATAGGTCGGAGGAGGATTTTGGAAAAACTGATAAATATCCTCAATTCTCATAGCTTTAGTTTACTTCTCATCCATAAATCACAAAAAACAGCACTTTTGACAATCATCTCTGACGAAATCCTTGTTTCTCACACTCAGCCGCGATCGCTCTGCAAAACTTCGCCGATCGCACCGGAATGCGGTTGAGGCAATTTTAAACGCAGAACCATAAGTTGTCTGCTAAACTTCATTCAAAATTCATTACATTTTTGCTTCTTGTCTGACCTAACGCGACAAGATCTCTTACAGGAAGGGCTGTGGAGTAGGGTTTGAGGATTTTAGATGTAAGAATTATTACAAGTTACGAATTATGAATTCTATTTTAAGAGTGATAAGTATGTGTTTAATAAATGCAAACTGGAGATAAATATGTTTGATAAGTCGGGTACGAAGCCTCCTCCGGCATCGCTTGAGTCCATTGCTAACCAGTTTCGGCTGACTGGTTGGATTGGCTTTTGGTCGCAGATCGTTTTGGGTGTTGTTTCTGCCATAGTTTTGTTGCTATTTGCCGTATTCAGTCAGCGAACTGGTAGTCCTAGTAACAATCCTGGGACTGGATTTGGTATTTTTCTCGCTGTCTGCGGATTGATTGCCCTTGGCATGAGCATCTACTGTGCTTTTCGATACACCAGACTAGGCAGACAACTCCGGTCATCTAATCCTGCTAACCGTCCGCGCAAAATTTATACGATTCAAGTGATCAAATTTGCTTTAGTCGTTAACTTGGTAGGAATGCTCTTGAGCCTGTTTGGAGCTTATGCGATTATTGGGACTCTATTTGCTAGAGCCATATCACCCCAGGCGATCGCAACTGGAATATTCGATCCCAATCGGATCATCGGTGGATTGGACATATTAGCAGTTCAAGCAAACACGAACACCATTTTTGCTCACTTTCTAGGTTTATCCAGCGCTTTATGGCTACTCAATCGGATTAATCGGAGTTGAGGGAGCGCACGAGCAGTAATCAGTGACCAATGACCAATGACCAGTGAACATCTGTCAGTCAACAAATGACTCTTGACCAATGACTCTTGACCAATGACTCTTGACCAATGACTCTTGACCGATGACCGCTCGTGATAGTGTTGTAACCAGAACTAGAAGAAGCTAAACAGATCCGTGCTGGATATCAAGCAAATTAGAGAAAATCCCCAAGCCGTGCAAGAACGGTTGCAGCGTCGTGGTGACTATGACTTGCAACCATTGCTGGAGTTAGACCGCCAACAGCGGGACTTAGAACAAGCGCGATCGCAACTCCAAGCCCGTAGTAACGAAATTGGTAAACTCGTCGGACAAAAAATTAAATCTGGTAGCAGTCCTGACTCTCCAGAAGTGCAAGATTTGCGAGAAGAAGGCAACACGATCAAAACTCAGTTGAGCGAACTCGAACCGCAAGAAAGAGAGCTAAAAGAACAAATCGAAACTTTCTTGCTAACAATTCCCAACTTACCAGGCGATTCTACTCCGATTGGCAAAAACGAAGCAGAAAACATTGAAGTGCGGCGTTGGGGCGATGAGTATCTGCCCCAAAACGCGAATATTCTGCCTCATTGGGAAATTGGTGAAAAGTTAGGTCTACTCAATTTCGAGCGATCGACAAAAATAGCCCAAAGCCGTTTTGTCAGTTTAATTGGTGTTGGGGCGCAGTTGGAAAGAGCGTTAATTCAATTCATGCTCGATCGCCAAACCGCAGTAGGTTATGTAGAAATTATCCCACCCTTTTTGATTAATTCTCAATCCCTCACAGCCTCCGGTCAACTACCCAAATTTGCCGAAGAAAGCTTTAAGTGCGCCAATGACGATCTGTGGCTCAGTCCCACAGCCGAAGTTCCGATCGCGAATTTATATCGAGGAGAAATTTTAGCAGCCGAAGATTTGCCAATTTATTATTGCGCTCATACACCGTGTTTTCGCCGTGAAGCTGGTAGCTACGGTAGAGATACGCGAGGACTAATTCGACTGCACCAATTTAATAAAGTCGAATTATTCAAATTCGTTCATCCCGACACCTCGGAACAAGAGCATCAAAAACTATTGCACGACGCAGAAGCGATCTTACAGGCATTACAACTGCCTTATAGAGTACTAGAACTGTGTACGGGCGATCTCGGTTTTTCGTCTACAAAAACCTATGACTTAGAAGTGTGGCTACCCTCATCGGAAAAATATCGAGAAATTTCTAGTTGTTCCAACTGCACTGATTTTCAAGCTCGCAGGGGGAGCATTCGGTTTAAGGAAGCAGGCAAAAAAGGAACCCAGTACGTCCACACTCTCAACGGTTCCGGCTTAGCTGTAGGTCGGACAATGGCAGCAATTTTAGAAAATTACCAGCAGCCAGATGGCACGGTAAAAGTACCGGAGGTGTTGCAACCTTACTTAAGGCGAGAAGTCATTGGGAAGGAGTGAGGAGCGAAGAGTGAGGGAATCTAGAGACAAGGGGGACAATTCAAGTCACAAGTTGTAAGTCGTAAGTTGTAAGTTGAAATTCCCCTGCTCCCTGCTCCCTGCTCCCCGCTCTCTAATCAGTAGAATGAAGAAATATGTAGCTAAATTTATCGAGAATTGATTCTATGTCAGTTTTGGCAGCGATCGCAGTCTTAGCCGTTTTAATTTTGGTACACGAGCTAGGACACTTTATAGCCGCACGGTCACAGGGTATTCATGTCAATCGTTTTTCCTTGGGCTTTGGACCGATTTTGTGGAAATATCAGGGACCGGAAACCGAATATGCGGTTCGTGCTTTTCCTTTAGGTGGTTTCGTGGGATTTCCTGACGACGATCCCGATAGTACAATTCCTCCTAATGACCCCAATCTTTTACGCAATCGCCCGATTCTCGATCGCGCAATTGTCATTAGTGCTGGGGTAATTGCCAACTTAATTTTTGCCTACTTGCTTTTGGTGACTCAAGTAGGAACTGTAGGCGTGCAAAAATTCGTCCCCGAACCTGGGGTACTCGTCCCTGTGGTGGCTACAGATGTTAGTTCTGTGGCTGCTAAGGCTGGCATTCAACCAGGAGATGTAATTTTAGCGATCGAGGGAAAGCGATTAGAGGCTGTTCCTGGGACTTTGGAATACGTTAAGCAGACGATCGCAACCCATCCCAACCAACCTTTAGAACTACAACTTCAACGGGGCGATCGAACTCTAGATTTAACTATTACGCCAGAACGCAGCCCTGAAGGTCAAGGACGGATTGGCGTTCAACTCAACCCCAACGGTAAACTAGAAACTCGCCGTGCTGCAAATATTCTGCAAGCTTTCAACCTGGGAGCAAACGAATTCCAAAAAATTGTCGTCCTCACGGGTCAGGGATTCGTCCAACTGATTAGCAACTTCAGCCAAACTGCTAACCAAGTTGCAGGACCAGTCAAAATTGTAGAATTTGGCGCAAATATTGCCCAATCGAATCCAGCTAATTTACTTCAATTTGCTGCTTTAATCAGCATCAACCTTGCTATCATCAACATCTTGCCTCTACCAGCTCTAGATGGTGGTCAATTGGCGTTCTTGTTTGTGGAAGGACTGCGCGGTAAGCCCCTACCGACTCGTATTCAAGACGGGGTAATGCAAACAGGGCTAATGCTATTGTTAGGATTGGGAATTTTCCTGATCGTGCGCGATACTGCTAACCTACCTTGGGTGCAAAAGTTCTTTCAGTGAACATAACTCGGAAGTGGGCATCGAAAAAACAACGGGCATTGGAAATTCTAGTGCGCTTGAAGCGGCTGTACCCCAATGCCCCTTGTACGCTCAATTATGCAACGCCTGTTCAGCTTCTAGTTGCAACTATACTTTCAGCTCAGTGTACGGACGAGCGCGTGAACTTAGTCACGCCTGCTTTATTCGGGCAGTTTCCCGATGCTGAAGCACTAGCTAAGGCGGAACCAGTTGAGATTGAAAATCTCATCCGTTCGACAGGGTTCTATCGCAACAAAGCTAAGAACATTCAAGCCGCCTGCCGGATCTTGGTAGCAGAATATGGAGGAAAAGTCCCTCCCAGCATGGAACAGCTCCTACGCTTGCCAGGAGTGGCGCGAAAAACGGCAAATGTGGTGCTGGCTCATGCCTTTGGAATTAATGCTGGAGTCACGGTAGATACCCACGTCAAACGCTTGAGCTATCGTTTAGGATTGACGAAAAATACAGATCCCATTCACATCGAGCGCGATTTGATTCGGTTGCTCCCCTCAGATGACTGGGAAAACTTTTCAATTCGGATTATTTATCACGGACGAGCTATTTGCAAAGCACGCAATCCTACATGTCAAGCATGTTTGCTCTCCGATTTGTGTCCCTCAGCCAACTTACCCTTATTGGAGGAGATTCCACCTGTAAGAGAGTCGGGAGTTGGGAATCGGGAGTCGGGAGTCGGGAAAGAGAGCTGAGGGAGCAACTATCAAATCAAATCGCAAGTCGCTCTTTCGCTAGTCGCAAGTAATTCCCCCTGCTCCCTGCTCCCTGCTCCCTGCTCCCTATTCACTGATAACTGATAACTGATAAGATACAATGGAAAACGGTGTCTTTAGGGAACAATAGCTTTCAGCATTTATGGCTAAAAAGAGCATGATCGAGCGCGAGAAAAAGCGCCAAAAGATAGTTGCAAAGTATGCTGACAAACGTGAGGCATTACTTGAGGATTTTCACAATGCCGAATCTCAAGTCGAGAGACTAGAAATCCATCGGCAAATTCAACGCTTACCTCGCAGTAGCTCTCGCACCCGCCTCCACAATCGTTGCTGGGTTACGGGTCGTCCTAGAGGGTATTACAGAGACTTTGGGCTGTCTCGGAACGTGTTGAGAGAGTGGGCGCACGAAGGGCTATTACCAGGAGTCGTTAAGTCGAGCTGGTAGGTTTTATTGACCGCAACAGCGATCGATGCCCAAGCTATCTAGGAGCAGATCGCTGACTGCATTAGCAACAGCAAATTCGCTGTAAAAGCTTTTAGAAAAATCAAATTCTTGCATTTCTGTGACGATCGCGATCGCTAGTGAACCTAGATCGTTCTCTCCCTCCATTCGCTGCCGGACGAATATTTGAGCCGCGCGGCGAGATATTTGTTGATTAGCTGGCTCTGGCAGAAATTCTGTATCGAGCCATTGTTGCAGGGCTGCTCGCAACCATTCCCCCTCTTGTAGAGGATCTTTAGCTGGTGGCAATGTGACTGGCGGAATCGGTTCAGCCATGATGAGGAGCTAGGGGTCAAGGGCTGGGGGTAATAGAGTTTAGTATATTATTCTATGCTCGCTACTCACAAATGACCAATGACTAATGACCAATGACCAAATATGATGTGTCTGCAATCGTAGAGGGATATGCCCAGGGCTATTTCCTGATGGCTGACGAAACAGGTGAAAATTTGAGTTGGTATTCTTGCGGCGATCGCACTTTCATTCCCTTGGATGAAAGATTTCATTATCCTAAGTCTTTACGGCGAGTTTTAAATTCTAACCGTTTTACTGTTGCCATTAACCGCGATTTCAAAGCTGTAGTAGCTGGATGTGCTAACCGCCAAACAACTTGGATTTCCTCTCAATTAAAAGAAATTTACTGGTTGCTCTATCAATCTGGTTATGCTTATAGTTTTGAAACTTGGCAAGGAGATGAATTAGCAGGAGGAATTTTAGGAATTGCGATTGGCGGTGCTTTTATCGGTGAATCAATGTTTTATTGCATCCCCGAAGCTTCTAAAGTCGCAATGGTAAAGTTAGTTGAAAGATTGCGCGATCGCCACTTTGTTTTCTTCGACGCTCAAATTATGAACCCTCACTTAGCAAGGTTTGGGGCTTACACAGTCAGCGAGAAAGAATATCGTTCCTTACTCCGTCTCGCCTGGAAAAGCTCTTGCTCGTTTGCTTAAGCTTTACAGTGACAAAAGTCATTTTTCGCTCGTTTTTTAACTTCTGATTTCTGACTTCTGATTGCTGAATTCCCATACTAGATCCCTCTATCTCACGAAAGAAATATCGAAAAAATACTTCTAGATAATTAGTGTGGTAATTTAGAATACTCGATTGAAAAAACTACCTGCTGTTGTATTTATGCTTGTGGAAAGAGGAAGCCTCTCTATTTCCTATCTAGGATTGAAATAATAATGAAAGTAAGGGAAACTAGATCGTGGCTTACAACAAAGTAGAAGAATTACCGGCAGAAATTACAGAAAAGTTACCCCAACACGGACAGCAGATCTTTTTAGCCGCATTTAATGCCGCACAGTCAGATGGGATGAGTGAAGACGCTGCAACGAATGTTGCTTGGAACAGCGTTAGCCAAGAATACGAACAAGGGGAAGATGGTAAGTGGTATCAGAAACCAGAAGATACCGCAGTACACGATAAGTCCACCGTATCTGGTGGGAATTAGTAGATAGGTTTAACATCCGGTACTAAGACTTGGCGATCGCAAAACTATCTAACGCGAGCTGGCACGAATTTGAACAAAACTCAGGTTAAGAAAACTAAGGTTAGGAAAACCCGCCTGTGCGGGTTTCTTCTGTTTTTTAATCGCTTAGTATTGAATTGCAATTGCGAACCGTCAACTAAACAAGCGATCGCGTTCTGCTCGTAGCAAACTGTAACACTCGCAGGCTGTCGCTTCTAAACCTTGGCGATCGCAAATTGTCATCTTACCGCGATTATATTGAAGTAACCCTATTTTTTGCAGTTTTAATGCCACCTCTGTCACGCTAGCGCGGCGCACGCAAAGCATTTGAGCTAAAAACTCTTGGGTCAATTCAAATTTATCGTCTCTGGCACTATCGTGCATCATCAGCAACCAACGACAGCATCGTTGTTCGACGGGATGGCGGCTGTTACAGGCAGATGTTTGAGCAATTTGGATTAGGAGCAGATTGATATACCGTTGTATCCAGAGCGATAGAGTATCGACTTGAGCGATCGCTTGCTTGAAGACATCGGCTCTCAGCCGTATTGCTTCCCCTGGAATTTGGACAACTGCCCTCAAGCTGGATATATCGGTTCCCAAAAATAAGGGAATCCCTGCCATGCCATCGTTACCTACAACACCTACCTCTACGGCAGTACCGTCTGTCATGACAGTTAAGAGGGAAACCAAACAACTAGTTGGAAAATAGACATAAGGTATTCGCTCTTGTGGCTGAAACAAAACCTGCTTGAATGCCAAAGAAACAATTTCGAGATCAGATTGGAGGCTGCAATAGGCTTCTTGAGATAAAGCAGATAGTAAGCGATTGTTTAGATCCTTTTGATTAACTTTTCGATCGAGTTCAGATCCACTCATTAGCAGATGTCCCTAGCCATTTATTTCTTTATAAGGAAAGAGTGTGACATGGGACGGGGAAGTGTTTTTACTAATTGTATTTCCCGCCAAGAGGTAAATCTTAACTCCTGCTTAAGAATACCTACAAAATCAGTATAACAAGCCGTGTATGTACGGTATCGTACTTTGGTTTTTGTCAGCTTTGTGTACGATTTTGAGGTGAAAAGCTGAGCTATGCCTGTCACCTCGATTGCATGAAGTCAAAATATTATCGATTTATCGCTCCAATTCAACACCAAATCTTCACTCTTCACATTCGATATTGGCTACTGTGTCAATGCTATTTCTTGGCAGAGGCAAGCTAGTAGTAAATAGCTCAACTATTTCCAGATTCTCCCCTCATTTTAATTTTCTGGCGACGCTCGATAGGCAGACAGTGCTGGCATCTTCAGAACTAACACTGGAGTGCTGTCAAGAGTTGTCTTGCTTTATTAAAGCAAGTTACGCCAAATATTTCAGTCAACTCGATGGAGGAAGCTTTACGTGTCGGATTCTGAAGCTAACGAGCTTTATCGAAGAAATCAATTGTTGGCTGCTTTGCCGACGGAGGAATACCAGCGCCTACTGCCTCACTTAGAAGTTGTTTGCTTATCTCATCGGCAGATTTTGCATGAAATTAACGAGCTAATCGAATATGTTTATTTTCCCACTCAGGCTTTAGTCTCTATGGTATCGCTCATGGAAGACGGAGCGACTATAGAAGTAGGGATAGTCGGAAAAGATGGTATGGTGGGCTTACCTGTCTGCTGGGGAGGTAATAGCGCCACAACTCAGGCGTTCGTCCAGATTCCCGGTAGTGCGATAAGGATTGCAGCCGATCGCTTCAAAGCTGAGTTCGAGCGTCATGAAGCGTTCTATCATTTGATACTACTTTATACCCAAGCTTTGTTTACTCAAGTTGTTCAAACAGCTGCTTGTAATCGTCGCCACACTATAGAACAGCGCCTTGCTCGGTGGTTACTCTCAGTTGAAGATCGAGTTGATGCCGAACAATTGTTACTCACTCAGGAATTTATCGCTCAAATGTTGGGTATCCGTCGTTCTGGAGTGACTGTAGCAGCTACAGCTTTACAACAAGCGGGAATGATTCGCTATTCCCGCGGCAAAATTGCCATTGTCGATCGCCAACTGCTGCAATCTACTGCCTGTGAGTGTTACAAAGTTGTTAAAAATGAGTTCCATCGCTTAATATGTCTAACGCACGATGTCGCTTAATTCGCCGCTTCATTGACCGTTGACATTTCTTGAGTCTACGTTCGCTACCGTACAGTCATTTTTTAGCTCAGTAGATATACTACTTTAAGCATATCTATTCTCATAATTGTATGCTCTGAATTTTTCATAGTTTGTTGCTTAGTGGCATCCTTGTCAATGTTAACGGGCTTAACAACAGAGTTTAACCAACAAGCGCGATCGGATTGCAATAGCCTTGACCGAACGATCGTGTTTGCCTATCAAAAATTTTAATCGGCGATCGAAACGCTGCTGTATTTTTGCAAGGCTGCATCTACAATTGTGACTCATGAGTTTTCTTATGACCTCAGAAAACGAGCGCGACATCCAAAATCAGAAAGTTGCTAAGCTTTGGGGCAGTAGTTGGCAAAAACTCAGCCCTAAGCAGCGACAGTTAGTGGGAGACATCATGCAAGATGTCAAGATCGTGTCTATTGGCGATTCTCTGGAAGTAGAAGTTAGTAAAATGCCGCCGCCAGAGTTTGCCAACGTTACGTCAAGCGATCGCCCTACCTACTTTAGAGATCGCAGTTCTTCCGAGCCTCATTCCACTGATGTTTTCGCAATTACATGGCAATCGGTTCTAGAGAAAACCACCGATGCTTTGGTAGAAGAACAAAAGGATTTGAAGCAGCTTCAGTTTATCTTCCAAGAATTAGATTATCAACAAATTACAAACAATACTATTAATGATATTAGTACGATTGTCAGACAGCCAGCAGATTTAGAGGCGATCGCAACACTTGAAGCCCAAACCGAGCTGCTGAAAGAAATACTCGATAACTATTTTATTCAATCGTTTTCATCTGTAGCAAATTGCTGTGAAATATCTCTACAAAGCGATTTAGATGATGCACTTAAAGATTTAGTTCAACAAGCACAAAGCTTAGGGTTACTAGGATTGGGAGCTTTTACACTCGCAGCAAATTTACATCTATTACTTTTACACGAAAAGGTGAAATCTCTACCCCAAGAGCGGCAGAATCTCAATTGTATTCTCAATAATTATATAGCTTATGCCAAAAATACAATAAGGCTAATATTTAGACTATCTGTAGGTAAAATTGATAAAGCTTGTACGTGTGTAAAATATTATTCAAATTTTGATGAGAACCCAGAATATGAATGTCTATATTCTAATGGAAAAGACATTTATATTTTTCGCGATTGTAGCGATCGAGCAGGATATGAGTGTAACAAACACAGATTAAGAATGTTTCATTCTACGGTAGATCGGGTGATGCAATTCATAGTTCAACCTCTGCGATCGACAATTAAAGTCTGGGAAAAACTAGTAGTTCAGATGTCTCTCTCGCCTACATAGAGACACGATATGTCATCGTTATCTGTTGGTAGCTCTAGGGGCGTACAGTTGTGCGCCCCTACATCAGGTATTGCATCACGATCGGAATCGCTCTATTGCATCTCTAAGGGCAGATACTATTTCCGATGACTACCTAGCCACTTAGCCGCAGCGATACCCAATACAGCTGCTACTAGGGGATTGCTAAGGAACTTGATAATAGCTGGTTGCTCCGCCATGACTTCTTGAAAGATGTCTGGATGGTTGTGATATGCATAAGCAGCCAATTTGCTCACATCATCAGCGCTCATGCGATTGGGATTGTGAGTAGAAAGTCCCAGTTGTTGTTCTAAATCGCGATCGTGTAGTCCTTTCTTGCTTAAATGTTTGAAGAAAGCACGCGCCACATCATCCCGTTCGTTGGGTTTAATTTGGGCGATCGCTTTTTGCAATTCTGGCTCCATTTGCGCTGGAGGAATGCGCTCGTGCTGTAGAGAGTTACCGAACATTTGACGGCGCTGATCGTATGACGATCTTTGAGCGAAATCGTCAAAGTTTTCGTACTCTTGTTCTGGATTATTTGAGGGATATGCGTCAAGGTTTTCCGTGTTACCTTGCGCTAGATCGCCCATGATTTCCCTTCTGTATTTGTCGCTGCTAGTCATAATTCCAATCTCCTTTTTCTAAACCGTTCACTTAGCATCAATCATTAGCAACTTAACAAATGACAAATGACAAATGACATTACTTGTACTGAATCTGATTTGTTTGCACATCGTATTGTGCTGTCAAAATCAGTTTTTTGTCAGGAGCGTACATCAAAACTGTCAAGTCCTGGTTAGGGAAGTTTTTATGAAACCCTTGTGCCAAAGATTTTGCTAATGGCTTCACTTCGTTCGGACGAACATCTGGGGTAATAACTACGCCTAGCTTATTGTTGTCTCTTACATATGCGTCTTGAACCAGTCCTTTACCCGTGCGAGTTACCCAAGTCCCGAAATCTTGCCCGACTGGTGTATTTCCACGGGCAATTTGTCCGTAGTCGGCGCTGCGGCTAACTGTCGGTACATTTGCATTGGGTTGCCTTGCTTGTACGCTGCTGCTACAAGCAACTGTTGTTGTCAGTAAGAAAATTGCTGAAAGAACAATCGCAACTCTACGAAAGTGCTGCATGAAATTCACTTCCGTTTCCTCCCTAAAATTATTGATTTCAATTCTGTTTTTGAAAAAAACGAGGAAGGTAAAATTACATAACCTCTCTTATTTTTACCTTCCCAATTTTCTAAAATTTGATTAGAGGTTCTTCTTCACTTCGTCTTTTACGTCTTCAGCAGCATGACGTGTTTGACCTTCTGCTTGTTTTGCTTTACCTTCTGCTTTATCTTCAGGATCGCCTGTAACGTTTCCTAGCGCTTCTTGGGCTTTTCCTTCAATATTTTTAGCAGTAGCTTTTGCTCTATCTTCTGCGCTCATGTTATTTCTCCTTTTTAATTCAAATTAGCTTCTCAGTTGATTGCCAACTTGGGAGAGCTTTTAACTCTACACTGATCAATTTATATGAAAATAATAGTTTTAGCCTTCTGCCACAAGACTGATTCGAGTTCTCTGTAAAAAGAAAGAGATAAATGTTAAGTTAAGTCAAAATTTAAAAGATAAAAGTCAAAAACGTGAATGTTGGAATCGATCGCGCTACTTCATAACTTGTCATGAGCAGTTGCAACTAAGGAAAAATTTACTCCTCTTACCAATTACTAACAAAAAACCTAGTTGTTGAACACAACTAGGTTTATAAAGGCACGATTGTATTTTGATTTCTTAATCGATATAACCCATTAAATATGGATAGTTATCGATTTCATTAGAAGCAATTGGACGCATTCCAGAAGATACATATGTGTTGGAGAAATCGAATGCATCTTCGGCGATGGGGCGATCGCCCATTAAGGGAATAATGTTGGAGTATTTGAACTGGTCTGCCATAATCGGACGCAATCCGGCTGAGTTGATTGTATCCACAATCTCTAAATGATTTGCCTCAATCGGGCGAATACCAGAGATGTTAACAGTGTCGAATGTATCAAAATCGGTAGCCATGATGGGGCGAATCCCATGCATGTTCACTTCTTCTCGCACCACTAAACTGCTGGCGGCGATCGGGCGCAGTCCTGCCACGTTGACAACACTACCAGCCAGTGGCTTACCATCGGCGGATACACTCAAAGTAGAATTTTCGATCTCGCCAGTCACCACTTGATTTTCAGCTTTAGACTCGGTACTCTTGGCACGCGATCTGCGGCTGGTGGAACCACTACCATTTGTTCTAGCATTGCTGGCATTAGTCATAATCGCAAACCTCTAAGTTTTTATCCAGAAATAGCAAATAGCCAGAGAAAATTCCGAGTGCTGTTCGTCGGTTAATTACTGCTATCTGAGTTTAACGTTAAAAAAGATTATATAGTTATAGGTATCTTAACGGGATAAACATAGAAAAACTTAAATATGTTAAGATATATAAATGTCATTTGTCATTTGTCAGTGGTAGAAGGTAAGAGGCAAGGGGTAACAGGTAAGAATTTTATCGTGAATTGAATTTACCCTACTCCCTACTCCCTACTCCCTACTCCCTACTTCATGATGCAATTTAGCCTTCAAGCGCCGTTTGCACCTACAGGCGATCAACCGCCGGCGATCGCTCAACTTGTAAAGTCCATTCAAGCCGGACATCGTTACCAAACTTTACTTGGAGCTACGGGAACCGGTAAGACGTTTACAATGGCTGCGGTTATTGAAAAGATTGGCAAGCCAACACTGGTACTCGCTCACAATAAAACCCTTGCTGCCCAACTTTGTAATGAGTTGCGAGAGTTTTTCCCAAACAATGCGGTGGAGTACTTTGTCAGTTATTACGATTACTACCAACCAGAAGCATACATCCCCGTCACCGATACATTTATTGAAAAAAGCGCTTCGATCAACGACGAGATCGATATGCTGCGTCACTCTGCCACGCGATCGCTATTTGAACGGCGAGACGCGATCGTAGTTGCTTCTATTAGTTGTATTTACGGTTTGGGAATGCCAGCCGAATACCTCCGCGCCTCGATTCCCTTACAAGTGGGAATGGAAGTGAATCAGCGGGAAATTTTACGCAGCTTAGCATCCGTACAGTACAACCGCAACGATTTGGAAATGGGGCGGGGAAAATTCCGCGTGCGGGGTGACGTATTAGAAATTGGACCTGCTTACGAAGACCGAATCGTCAGAGTAGAATTCTTTGGGGACGAGATCGACGCAATTCGATATGTCGATCCGGTGACAGGGGAAATACTTCAGAGTTTGGAAGCGTTGAATATCTATCCAGCGCGACACTTCGTCACTCCAGAAGACCAGTTAGAATTTGCACTTGAGGCGATCGCGGCGGAACTAAAACAGCGCAAAGCTGTTTTAGAAGCAGAGAATAAGTTACTAGAAGCACAGCGGATCGACCAGCGGACGCGCTATGACTTAGAAATGCTGCGCGAAGTTGGCTACTGCAATGGTGTAGAAAACTATTCCCGTCACCTAGCGGGAAGAAAAGCAGGGGAACCGCCAGAGTGTCTGATCGATTATTTCCCGAATGATTGGCTGTTAGTTGTAGACGAGTCTCACGTCACCGTACCTCAAATTCGGGGGATGTACAACGGCGATCGCGCCCGTAAGTTAGTCTTGATCGATCATGGCTTTCGCCTACCCAGCGCCGCCGATAACCGCCCGTTAAAATCAGAAGAATTTTGGGCAAAGGTGAACCAGTGCGTCTTTGTCTCCGCAACTCCTGGTAATTGGGAATTAGAAGTTTCAGAGGGACGAGTAGTAGAACAAGTGATTCGTCCTACAGGTGTAATCGATCCAGAAATTTTCGTCCGTCCTACCGAAGGACAAATTGACGATCTTTTGGGTGAAATTAAACAGCGAGTGGATCGGCGCGAACGGACGCTAGTAACAACCCTAACAAAGCGAATGGCAGAAGATTTGACAGAATATCTTCAAGACCACGGTATTCGCGTCCGCTACCTCCATTCCGAGATTAATTCGATCGAACGAATCGAGATTTTGCAAGATTTGCGCGAAGGTAGTTTTGATGTTTTGGTAGGAGTGAACTTGTTGCGGGAAGGATTGGACTTACCCGAAGTCTCCCTAGTGGCAATTTTAGACGCAGATAAAGAAGGTTTCTTGCGGGCAGAGCGATCGCTAATTCAAACTATAGGTAGGGCAGCCCGGAACGTGCGAGGACAGGCGATTTTGTACGCCGATAACCTCACGGATAGCATGGCAAAGGCGATCTCGGAAACAGAACGACGACGGGCAATTCAAATTGAATATAACGAAAAGCACGGGATTACGCCCCAGCAGATCGTGAAAAAATCGAGTAACGCGATTTTATCCTTCTTAGCCGTGTCGCGTCGTTTAAACGCCCAAGAATTAGAAACTGTTTACGAACAAGCCAGCGATTTACCTTTAGAACAGATTCCAGAATTGATTACCCAACTGGAAGCGCAGATGAAAGAAGCGGCAAAAAATCTAGAATTTGAAGAAGCAGCAAAATATCGCGATCGCATCAAGCATCTGCGGGATAAATTGCTGGGACATTAAATTTGTTCATAGTTAATGGTTAATAGTTAATAGCAGTTAACCATTAACTATTGACCATTAACCATTAACTAATTACCAATTACCTTGCAATTGAAAGTCATAGTTATCGGCGGTGGGGCGGCGGGTTTTTTTAGCGCGATCGCCTGTGCTGAAAACCATCCCCATACGCAAGTCACTTTACTAGAAGCTGGTCGTCAACCATTGACAAAAGTATTGATTTCTGGGGGGGGACGCTGTAATGTCACCCATGCTTGTTTCGACCCAGCTGCACTAGTCCAAAATTACCCTAGAGGTGGAAAAGCCTTGCGGGGTGCATTTACTCGGTTTCAAAGTCAAGATACTGTCGATTGGTTTACTCGTCGCGGCGTACAGTTAAAAACTGAAGCAGACGGGCGGATGTTTCCCATCACCGATAATTCCGAAACCATCATCGAATGTCTGATCCATGCAGCTGCAAAAGCGGGTGTAAAGATACGGAACAACGCGCCAGTGGCTGCTGTGTCAGTTGTCAGTGGAAAAAGGGAGCAGGGAGCAGGAAGCAGGGAGCAGGGAAGAACTCACAACTTGTCAACTACCGACTACCAACTACCAACTACCAATCACCCAAAGTTTGAAGTCGAACTCAAATCAGGTGAAGTCATAGAATGCGATCGCCTGCTATTAGCGACGGGTAGTAATATGGCGGGTTATCGCATAGCGCGATCGCTCGGACATCAGATCGAGCCGCCAGTTCCGTCTTTGTTTACTTTCAATGTTTTGGATAAGAGTTTGCGGGAGTTGGCAGGGGTGAGTATGAACCCCGTGCATCTACGATTGCTGACGGATAGCAAGACAAAATTAGAACAAACGGGTGCGTTGCTAATTACCCATTGGGGTTTAAGCGGTCCCGCCGTCCTCAAACTTTCTGCTTGGGGGGCAAGGGCATTGCATGACTGTCATTATCAAGCGAAATTATTGGTTAACTGGTTGCCAGAATTGGATCGGGAAACGCTGCGATCGCAAATTCTCTCCGTCAAAACAGCACAACCAAAAAAAGCGATCGCCTCTTATCGTGGCGTGAATGTTTTGCCGCACCGTCTCTGGCAATACATAATTGTACGGGCGGAAATTGCGCCAGAAGATCGCTGGGCGGAAATCTCTAATAAGGAGATCGATCGCCTGATCCAAGAAATTGCTCAAGCTGAATACCTCATCCAAGGCAAAGGAGCTTTCAAAGAAGAGTTTGTCACCTGTGGCGGGGTCAATTTGAAAGAAGTTGACTTTAAAACCATGCAAAGCCGTCTCGTTCCAGGACTTTACTTTGCTGGCGAAATCCTCGATATTGATGGCGTAACTGGAGGCTTCAACTTTCAAAGTGCCTGGACAACTGCATGGTTGGCTGGACAAGCGATGGGGAGTGAGGAGTAGGGTAGGGGCGCAGCTGCGCGCCCGTACAGGAGTAGGAGGAAAGATTAAGATGAAATTTAGTGAAATTGTCAGCAAATTGGGTGAGGCGGCTAGCAATAACAGCCTTGTTGCCAAGCCAGACTGCGATCCAGAAATTACGGGTGTAGCCGCAGTCGATCGGGCAACGGCTGAAAATATCAGCTACATTGACGGAGACAAATTTGCTGCTTACATTCATGAAACTGGCGCTAGCGCTTTGATTTTACCTCAAGATGAAACTTTAAAGGAGCGAGCGCAACAACGGGGAGTTGCGTGGATCTCTACATCTCAACCCAGATTGATGTTTGCCCAGACGCTGGCGTTGTTCTATCAGCCCTATCGTCCCAAACCAGCGATCCATCCTACGGCTGTGATTCATCCTTCGGTACAGTTAGGTGCGGAAGTAGCAATTGGGGCGCATGTTGTTATCGAAGCTGGTGGAAAAATTGGCGATCGCGTTTGCATTCATCCTAATGTCGTGATTTATCCAGATGTAGAAATTGGCGATCGCACGGTGTTACACGCTAACTGTACGATCCAAGAACGCAGTCGGATTGGCGCTGATTGCACGATCCATAGCGGCGTTGTCATTGGTGCAGAAGGGTTTGGCTTCGTGCCTACAGCAACTGGTTGGTTCAAAATGCAACAGTCTGGCAATGTGGTGCTAGAAGATGGCGTAGAAGTAGGATGTAACAGCACGATCGACCGTCCTGCTGTAGGAGAAACCCGCATCGGTCGCAATACCAAACTCGATAATCTGGTACACATCGGTCACGGTTGCAAAATTGGTGCTAACTGTGCAATGGCGGCGCAAGTTGGCTTGGCGGGAGGAGTGGAACTTGGAAATGGCGTGATTCTCGGCGGACAAGTGGGAATTGCCAATGAAGTCAAAATGGGAAATGGGGCGATCGCTTCTGCAAAAACAGGAATTTATCACAACGTTAAACCGAAAGACATTGTTTCCGGTTATCCTGCTGTTCCCCACAAAATATATCTCAAAAACTCGGCTATTTACAAGCGATTGCCAGAAATGTACGAATTTTTCAAGCAGAAAATGAAAGAAAAATAACTTCTGTACGGGCGGGTTTAGCAAATAGATTCGCAACCTTGTCTAAAAATTTTGCTCGAACCCCGCCCCTACGACTTACCTTTTAAATGTTTGCCGAGACAACCATTGCACGACCCCAGGGAACACACTGTATGCGGCTTGAGCGAAATTAGCAGAACCAACCACGACTTCAGCCCGTTGGTGTTTAACTCCTTCCCAAATTGCTTTCGCTACATCTTCCGGCTTTTCTACAAAAGGGGTATGTAGTATTTCTTCTAACTGTTGTCGGCGCGACTGGGCATCTGCTTCATCATGACCTGTAAAAATTGCCCGTTCTGTAAATCTGGTTTTAATGATGTTGGGATAAATGCCACAGACGTGAATTCCTTTAGGCTTAAGTTCTGAATGCATGGCTGCTGTCATACCAGCAACGCCGAATTTAGTGGCAGTGTAGGGAGCTAGGTAAGGAATTGGTACTTTACCCCCAATCGAACTGATATTGACGATCGCGCCTTGTCTGCGTGCCAGCATGTGCGGTAAAACGCTGTGGATTGTATGAACGTAGCCACAGAGGTTGGTATCGATTGTATGATGCCACTCTTCTAGGGAAAAGCTTTCTACCGGACCAGAGACGTATATTCCGGCATTGTTGATGAGGACATCAATTGCGCCATAATGTTCTAGTGCTTTGTCGATCAGATTTTTTACTTGGTCTGGATCTCTAACATCTGTAGGGACTACCAAGGCTTGGCGATCTAGTTTTTGGATCTCCTCCGCTACGACTGCGAGGCGATCTCTATGTCGCGCAGCCAACACGAGATCGTAACCTTTGCTGGCAAAAAGTAAAGCAGTTGCTTCGCCGATTCCTTGGGATGCGCCTGTAATCAGTGCTGTTGGAGCCATACCGAAAGTAAACTATCACTAGTATCTATTAACTTGGCTATTCGTGTTTTATTGCCTCCCTCTGTTGGCAGAATTCGCAAGCGAGTCAAGAAAAAGATTTTTATGTCGCGCAAAGCCACAAAAACGCGAAGTGTTTTTGTGGAGAAAGTTAAGTAAAGGAAGCTAAGAAGAATTCTTATATATTTTTAAAGTACAATTTCTTAGAATCAAAAACTTTTGAGTTATCGGTTGATTATGGGTTTTACTCCGCTAGAACAAATCGATGGCAATTTTCTAAAAAATATTAAAATAATTGCTACTGACATGGATGGAACTCTGACGCAGAAAGGGAAGTTTACGTCAGATTTGTTGCTGATGTTTGAAAAGTTGGCTCTGGCGGATCTCCAAGTTTTAATTGTGACTGGACGTTCGGCTGGATGGGTAAGTGGATTAGTCAATTATTTACCAATTGCTGGGGCGATCGCGGAAAATGGTGGTTTGTTTTATTCAGTAAGAAATGAAGAGGCGATAGCGCTTACACCCATTTCCAATAGACTAGAATATCGGCAAGAATTAGCAGCGGTTTTTCAAAGACTGCAACAATTTTTTCCTCAAATTCGCGAGTCCAGCGACAATTGCTTTCGGATTACTGATTGGACTTTTGATGTACGAGGATTAAGTGTAGAACAATTAGACCGGCTCAGTAGTATTTGTCAAGAATTAGGTTGGGGTTTCACTTACAGCAACGTTCAATGCCATATTAAGCCGCTCAATCAAGATAAAGCAAATGGTTTAATGCAGGTTTTACAAGATTATTTTCAATGTCTGCCAGAACAGGTATTAACTGTTGGCGACAGTCCTAACGATGAGAGTTTATTTAATCCTCAGTATTTTCCCTTTTCTATCGGAGTTGCAAATGTGTTAGAGTACGCCGAGCGGCTAAATTATCAACCTAGTTACATCACAAAAGCAAGTGAAGGACAAGGCTTCTGTGAGTTAGCTAGAGAAATTTTCAAAGTTTCAGGTAAATTGAGTAACTGAAGTCTTAGATCTCAATTTGAAGGTATCTGTAGAAAGCTAAGGTTATTTCTTGTATTTGAGAGCAACTTTGAATGCAGGTAGCTAATCAATAGCTCTCAATTTCTTCACCTTCAAGATTTTGCAATTTAGCTCTGTACGACTCGCTCAACTAAAAAATTAATGATGCCTGCAACTAACGTCAGTACAATTGAACCAATTAAACCTGGTAACAACCCCGTGACAGTAAAACCAGGTGACAAAGCTCCTGCAATCCAAATACTAATACCATTTACTACAAATAGAAATAATCCTAAAGTCAAGATTGTGAGGGGTAGAGTCAACACAATCAAAATCGGTCTGATGACAGCATTAACTAAACCAATAATAACCGCGGCGATTAAAGCTGCGGCAAAGTTCGTGACGATAAAGCCATTAACTATGTTTGCTGTAATTAGTAAAGAAACTGCGGTCACGAGCCAAGTCAACAGGAAATGTACCATGGTAGTTTCTACTGAAATGACAAGATAATATTCGTACTTATTTAATACATACCACAGTGGTATTTGTCTGTTGATAAATTTACCACTCTCGATTTGCTAATTTTAGGCAACGAGCTGAAAAGTATTGGTTGTGGCTTCTGCCCTCTAGTTTCTACCCCCTGCCTTTCAGATTGAATGCGATAAGCTGAAAAGAGTAACATTGAGATCTCACATGGTATTTTTGCGGCAACTGGCAGGATTATGCATCGCGATCGCTCTATGCGTGATTTGGACTTTACCTGCCCAAGCTTTAGATTATCCGCCGCCGCTTTCCTACAGCAATGCAGAGCTGACAGGTAAAGACTTTTCGAGACAAATTTTAAGAGCCGCAGAGTTTTCTAATGCCAATATGGAGCAGGTTAATTTTACTAATGCTGACTTGCGCGGGGCGGTTATGAGTGCTTCAGTGATGACACAGGCAAACTTGCACGGTGCAGATTTGAGTATTGCTATGGTCGATCAGGTAAAGATGACTGGAGCCGATCTGAGCGATGCCGTATTGCAAGAAGCCCTTTTACTCCGTACTATCTTTACTGGTGTTGATATTACAGGTGCAGATTTTAGCGACGCGATTTTAGATGGGGCGCAGGTAAAAGAATTGTGCCAACGAGCAAGTGGGATTAACTCAAAAACAGGTATTGCAACTCGCGAATCTTTGGGGTGTCAATGAAGCGTGTCGGTGTTATTGGTGGCGGACAGTTAGCTTGGATGATGGCTGATGGAGCCAAGAAGTTAGGGATCGAACTGGTAGTACAAACACCAAATAAGAGCGATCCAGCAGTGGCGATCGCCACAGAAACAATTATCGCCGCGATCGACGATGCCGAAGCAACAAAAGCCCTAGCTGAAGATTGCGAGATCGTGACTTTTGAAAATGAATTCGTCAACCTAACCGCTTTATCAACTTTAGTCGAGCAAGGAGCCTGCTTTCGTCCTAGGCTAGATGTCTTATCTCACATTCTCGATAAATACAAGCAACGCTGCTATTTACAGCAAATTGGTTTACCTGTCCCCAAGTTTATCGCCTTGGATGTCTCAGAGAGTAGGGAGCAGGGAGCAGGGAGCAGGGGAAAGAGAGCTGAGGGAGACATAAGAGAGCTAGGGAAACTGGGGGAGAACGATCGCGCACCACTCACCACTTTCCCCGTCGTACTCAAAGCCCGTCGTCACGGATATGACGGACAAGGGACTTTTATTATTAAGGATGCGGAGACTTTACAAGAAAAACTATCTGCATCTCAACATCCAGAAAAACAGTCTCAGTATCTATTAGAAGAATTTATCCCTTTCGATCGCGAATTGGCAGTTATCGCAGCTCGTTCCGTCACAGGCGAAATAGCAATTTATCCCATTGTCGAGACGCAGCAGCAAGAGCAAGTTTGTCGGCGGGTATTTGCCCCTGCCGATCTTAGTGCAGAATTAGTTCGAGACATCGAAGCGATCGCCCGCACATTTTTAGAAAGTTTACAAGCTGTTGGTATCTTTGGGATCGAATTATTCCTCACCTCAGAAGGTAAGGTATTGGTCAATGAAATTGCTCCCCGCACGCATAATTCTGGACACTTTACCCTAGATGCTTGTGAAGTTTCGCAATTTGAACAACATCTTCGCGCTATCTGCGGCTTCCCATTGGGAAATCCTACCCTCCGCAG
>NZ_JBOFLP010000303.1:0-13670 GCF_051657925.1 Chroococcidiopsis sp. | reverse complement strand
CCTCAGTGTGAAGTGTGCGGTAATGATTACGACAAGGCTTTTGAAGTCATTCTAGCTGGCAAGCCACATATATTCGATAGCTTTGAATGTGCTATTAAAGCTCTTGCTCCCACTTGCAGTCACTGTGGTTGCAAGATTATTGGTCACGGAATGGAAGCAAACGGTTCCTTCTACTGTTGCGCTCACTGCGCTAATGCCGAAGAACAAAGTGAAATTCGCGATCGCGTTTGAATTGGCAAACCGATGATTTGATTTCAGCTCTGATTTGAGATGGCAGTGGTGGCAAAAGCCATTTCAATCAGCATGTAGTTTCATTTTTGCCAGCTCTCAATCTCGATGAGCGAGTGTGTTTGTACAACTTTGAACTATTGAAGAGGTTAAAAGTGAAATACGATGAGTTTATTACACACGTTCAAAGCTTTGCTCAGTTGGAGTCGCGTGAGGCAGCAGAACGTGCCAGCCGTGCTACGCTGGAAGCTTTAAAAGAACGCATTGCTGCCAGTGATGCAAATAAACTGGCGGCTCAGTTGCCATTGGAGATCGGGCAGTATCTCCAACGGCAAGAACAAGAGGTAGGTCAGCATTTCTCGATCGAAGAGTTTTATAGGCGTGTGAGTGAAAAAGAGGGTGTAGAGCCGACAATTGGCGCGATGCACGCCCGAGCGGTGTTTGCCGTACTGGAAGAAGCCGCTACGCCTGGGAAGTTGACTGACATTCGGGCGAATTTATCAGAAGAATACGAAGAGCTGTTTCCAGCGCAAAAATGGATGACAGGCTTGTAGGAATTAAAACCTAAACAGGTTGTGTGAAAAAACCGATCGTTTTTTGTAGTTTTTGGACGGTTTCCTATCAGGGGAGAGAAAATATAAATAGAGAGCTAGTTTTGCCTTAAGAATTCTAATGACATTAGCTTGACTTACCACAATCGCTCGCTCACCCTACAAGTATTGAGGAGGTGAGTCCCATGACTGCCACAATGACTGCTCCAAAGAAACAACGCTCTAACCACCATCAAAAGAAACAGGAGCGTCAACGTTTCAAGGATAGCGAGGCGCTGCAAGTACCACCCAGTCAAAGCCAAACTGAATCGGAACATGAATCGCTCAGCGATTGGGTAGATGCGACTTAAGTTGCAAACAGAGGTAGAGAGTCTATGCAATTGCCACTGCAAATCACCTTTCGTAACATGCAGCCATCCGCAGCTGTTGAGGCAAAAATTCGCTCTGATGCTGCTAAGTTGGACAAGTTCTACGACCGAATTATGGAATGTCGGGTCATGGTTGAGGCTCCACATCGGCATCACCAGGAGGGGAACCTTTACCATATCCGCATTGACCTGAGCGTACCTGGTGGCGAATTGATTGTGAGACGCAATCCACCCGAGCATCAAGCGCATGAAGATATATACGTAGCAGTTCGCGATGCTTTTAACGCAGCACGGCGCGAATTGCAGGACTACGCTCGCCATCAACGCGGCGATACCAAAACACATGAGGTTCCGCCACACGGACAGGTTGCGGCATTGTTCCCAGATGAAGGCTATGGCTTCATCGAAACGAGCGATGGGCGCGAGATTTATTTTCACCAGAATAGCGTTCTTAATGCCGCTTTTAGCGATCTAGAAATCGGTAGCGAAGTCCGCTTCGTCGAGGAAGAAGGCGATCGCGGGACTCAAGCCAGTACGGTGCGGTTAGTTGGTAAGCATCACCTAGTTGGTTGAAGCGATTCCTCACAATATCCTCAAATTTTCTGCCTACTTTGAAGATAGAGCTAGCTCCTCATTCTTTTCGCGCCAACTCGAGCGTAAATTCACGACAAACAAAATTACTTTAAAAAATCAGTATAGGAGGGACAGATATGCCTCTGACTCTTTGGAAACCTTTTCGAGATATTCAACGTTGGGAACCTCTGCAAGAAATCGAAAGTTTGCAACGCGAGATGAATCGCTTGTTTGAGCGGATGATGCCCAGTGGCGGTAATGGCGGTGCTGCCGGAATGACTTTTATGCCTTCAGCCGAGATGGAAGAGACAGAGGAGGCATTACACCTGAAACTGGAAATTCCAGGCATGGAAGCTAAAGATTTGGATGTGCAAGTGACTGAAGATGCTGTTTCCATTAGTGGCGAACGCAAGACAGAAACCAAGACAGAAAAGAAAGGCGTGATGCGCTCTGAATTTCACTACGGTAAGTTCGAGCGGGTAATTCCTTTGCCAACTCACATCCAGACCGACAAAGTACAAGCCGAGTACAAAAATGGCGTTCTCTCTCTAACTTTGCCTAAATCTGAAGAAGATAAGCGTAAAGTTGTCAAGGTCAATGTGGGTTGACAGCAGTGAGTAGCTAGCAGCAAGAAAAAAGTTGCGGCTAACTAGAAGGGAAATACAAAACAGGATTGACAGCAAGTTTGTTAAGAACCGATTTATCCTGTTAATCCTGTTTCTTTTGAGACTGAAGTATTGTGACCGAGAAGGGGTGAGTGGGGAGTGAAACCAGTCTGGCTTTGAGATTGAATCCAAAATTCCAAATCTATAGGACTGAGGCACTGTACAAACTAACGATCGTATGTATAAACACAGTTTCGCCATTTCAGGCTGTTGGCGATCGCTCACAAATAGGTATCAATTACTCACTCTACAGCAGAAAAACTAGGCAACGACAAAGGAGGAGTAATATATGCCGTGTTTGAAAATCAGAAGAATCAAAGCAGAAGCCGTATCTACAGGAGTTGCAGGAGGATTTGCAAATATTGCTAATTTAGTCTTGGGTGCGCTAGGAATTGCTGCTGGTGCTGCTGGTAGTGCTTTTCTGGGAAGTATTGCAGCAGCATCTTCGCAAATAAAAGGGGCAATTCCTGAAATTACTAATTTTCTTGAAGCAATAGGTCGGCAGTATCCAGATCAACTCTATTTGACTGAAACGCAAGGTTTGGATGACTATTGTATTTGGCCTTTCGATGAACAAGGGGAATGTAGGTATTATGAAATTGACAACGGAGAAACTATCTCAGTAAATTTAAAACTTCCATTTGATGGTCGAATTTCAATTAAACTTTGAGGAGAAATTTTGATGGGAGAGTAGCAGCATAGAGCAGAACAAATCAAGCTTGGCGAAACAGAATTGTGCCTTTCCGCTATCTTGTCAATGCGTAAGTCCTATCTAAAAATCTAAAATTCTCTCCAGCTCCATTTTGGGAGAAAGACTATGTTGAATGTTGTACGTCGCAGTCAAATCGTTGGTTTGATGGCGTTCGATCGCTCTACGGCTTCACCTTTGAGTCAGGTGGAGGAAGTGTGGCTAGATGAGACTGGGCGGATCGCTTATTTCTCAGACGGTATGGAGTATCTGCCCCTAGAACAAGTCTCCAGTGTGGGGACAGAGGCAATTGTCACCTACGGTCGCCTGACGGTAGATACTCCCACGAATTTGCGTCGTCTCTACCAGCTTGCCGTGCAATCGACTCAGGGAGAACCCTTGGGATGGGTGGAGGACTTTCTGTTTGATTGGCAGACTGGAGAGATTGTGGCTTACATTCTGGGCGGAGAAGCGGCGATTCCTTTTGGTGGTAGAGCCGTGTTGTCTCCCGAAGACGTGCAAGAGATTGCCATGAGTCAGGCGATCGTCCGCGCCGAAACCAAAGACCGACTCCAGAGCGAATCTGAGGGGTTGAAGGGTTTGCTGAGCGAGAAGTCGCAGCAGGTGAGAAAGCTAGTCAAGACAATGGGCGATCGCCTCCACGATCTCATTTCTCCCCACGAACATCCCGAAGTCGTGCGAGTCAAAATCAAAACAGTTAGCGACGAGTTGGCATCTTCTGGCGAACACGATCGCGTCACGCTGAAAGAAGCCACTGACTTTTTACACGAGCAATGGCATCACTTACAGCAGAACATCAGTCGGGCAGGCAGTCGCACCAAGGCAGCTCTCGACTCTGCTTGGAGGCAATTGACGGGCAAGACATAGGCTGGTAGCAGGTTGCTATGGAACACTTCATCCTATTTGCAGGGACAGCAAATCCTGGGTTGGCGAAAGCGATCGCTCGACAACTCAACATATCGCTGGGTGAGTGCGTGTCCGAGCGATTCCCAGATGGGGAAGTTGCCGTGCGGCTGCTAGAGTCGGTACGCCAGAAATCGGTGTTTCTCATCCAGTCTACTTCTCCTCCCGTCAACGATCGCTTAGTGGAACTTTTGGCATTTGCCGATGCTTGCCGTCGCGCCGCTGCTGCCCGCATCACGGCAATTATCCCTTACTTCGGCTATGCCCGCTCGGACAAGCGACACGGACGGCGCGAACCAATTGCTGCCAGTATGGTGGCTGAGGTGTTGGAGGCAGTCGGGATCGATCGCGTGGTCACGCTCGATCTACACGCGCCTCAGATTGAGGGCTTCTTTCGGATTCCAGTTGACAGCCTGACGGCAGTACCAACCCTGTGCGAGGCACTGCGCGATCGCTTACCACCAGATGTTGTCGTGGTGTCGCCGGATACGGGACGGGTGCAGATGGCAACCCAATACGCCCAAAAACTAGATACATCTGCGGTCGTGTTGCACAAACAGCGTAAAAGCGGTACTGAAACTGAGGTAACTCGCATTGTAGGGGATGTGGGCGATCGCCCCTGTCTCATTATCGACGACATGATTTCCACAGGTGGCACTCTTGCCAGGAGCATAGAGGCATTGCTCAACGCAGGTGCTCGTCCTGACATCACCATTGCCGCTACCCACGGGCTATTTATCGCGGGCGCTCGCGCTAAGTTGAGTCACCCAAGCATCCAAGCGATTTTTGTCACTGATACCATAGCAACCCAAGAAACAGACTGGCAGCAGTTGCAAGTCGTCTCGATCGCCCCTTTAATTGCCAAAGCGATCCAGTGGTTTGTGTTTGACGGCTCGCTCGGCGACCTTTTTTGAAGGAGGTGAGAATAATGAGGACAAAATTCCGAAATCGCACCGAGGCAGGACAACTGCTGGCTGCTGGGCTGAAACACTACAGCAATCGCTCGGATGTTTTAGTCTTGGGACTGCCCCGTGGCGGCGTACCAGTTGCCTATGAAGTGGCAAAGGCACTAAATGCTCCCTTAGATATTTGCTTGGTTCGCAAGCTAGGCGTACCAGGACACAAGGAATTAGCAATGGGTGCGATTGCGTCAGATGGCGTGCGGGTATTGAACTATGACGTGGTGAGTTGGTTGGGCATCTCTAGTAAAACGATTGACGAGGTGGCTGCCAGAGAACTGCGGGAATTGCAACGTCGCGATCGCGCTTATCGGGGCGATCGTCCCTTACCATCTGTAAAAAATAGCACCGTCATTCTAGTTGATGACGGCTTGGCGACGGGGGCAACGATGCGGGCTGCGATTGCCGTACTCAAACAAGAACAGCCGCAGTCAATTATTGTTGCGGTTCCAGTTGCACCGCGATCGCTCTGCGATGAATTGAAAGCTGAGGTAGACAAGGTAGTCTGCGTGGCAACACCAGAGCCATTTTATGCCATAGGTCTCTGGTACGAAGACTTCTCGCAAACAACTGATGAAGAAGTGCATAACCTGCTGGCACAAGCTAGTTCTCAATTAGCAATGAGCGGTTAGCAATTAGTAATTGAAAAAAGCTAACAGCTAACAGCTAATCAGGAGGGTAGAGCAATGAAAAGAACAACGGAATCGAAGGTTCAAGAGCACCTAGTCTCAGTCACAACTGACTCAGTGCAACTACAAGGGAATCTGGCGCTCCCCGTAAATGCTCAAGCAGTTGTGCTATTCGCTCACGGCAGTGGTAGCAGCCGCTTTAGTCCCCGCAATCGCTATGTGGCTGGAGTATTGCAACAAGCAAGCCTAGCAACTTTGTTAATTGACCTGCTCACACCGGAAGAAGAAGCGGTTGACATACACACTGGACATCTACGCTTCGACATTGGATTACTAGCATCGCGGCTGGTAGGTGCGACGAATTGGTTGATGCAAAACCCTGCTACTGAACATATGAAGATTGGCTATTTCGGTGCCAGTACGGGTAGTGCTGCTGCTTTATTAGCGGCAACAGAACGTCCGAATGGTGTAGGCGCGATCGTCTCTCGTGGCGGACGACCTGACTTAGCTGGCTCGGCACTGTCCCGCGTCCAAGCACCCACACTGTTAATCGTGGGCGGTCATGACTTCCCAGTCATTGAGATGAATCGAAATGCACTGGCGCAACTTCAGACTGAAAAGCAACTGGAGATCGTCCCTGGAGCCACCCACTTATTTGAAGAACCAGGCGCGCTAGAAGCAGTGGCGCGATTAGCAAGTCAATGGTTCGGGCGCTATCTCATGCCAACTTCAACACTCTCCGCTCACTAGCCCTGACTTTACCAAGGAGCGATCGCACCATGCCCGTCGATACCGATCCGAATCACCAGAACAAAATGCCAGAACCTCGACAGTTTGGCAGCAGCTTAATTTTTCTGTTTTGGTTGCTGATCCTGCTGAATCTGTTTCTATTTCGGGGACCTCAGTATCGACAAGTTCCTTACAGTCGATTCATCGAGCAGGTAGAAGCTGGTAAGGTTGTCCGTGCCGTCGTTGGCAGCGATCGCATTCAGTACGAGCTGAAATCAGAGTCAACTGCTCAGCCATCTGCTACCCAACCAAAGACTCAGCCGGAAGAAAAAGTATTTGTCACTACTCCTGTAGCTGGAGATGTAGAACTAACGCAGCTTTTGCGGCAACATAAAGTCGAATTTTCGGCTCCGCCTCCTAATAGTTGGGGCTGGCTCGCCATTTTACTCAGTTGGGTTGTACCACCGCTAGTTTTCTTTAGTATCTGGGGCTGGCTTCTCGGTCGCAGTCAAATCGGGGGTACATCTGCCCTGACATTGGGCAAAAGCAAGGCGCGGATTTACTCGGAAGGCACTACAGGCGTGACATTTGATGACGTTGCGGGGGTAGATGAAGCTAAGGTAGAGCTGCAAGAGATTGTCGAGTTTCTCAAATATGCAGATAAATATATTCGCCTAGGGGCAAAAATTCCGAAAGGAGTCTTATTAGTAGGACCGCCAGGGACGGGTAAGACTTTACTTGCCAGAGCGATCGCTGGTGAAGCGGGAGTTCCTTTTTTCAGCATTTCTGGCTCGGAATTTATCGAATTATTTGTCGGCTTAGGCGCAGCGCGGGTGCGCGATCTATTTGAGCAAGCCAAGCGGCAAGCTCCCTGTATTGTATTTATTGACGAGTTGGATGCCTTGGGCAGGTCGCGAGTTGGTTCTGGTTCAATTACGGGTGGTAACGACGAACGGGAGCAAACCCTCAACCAATTACTCTCGGAGTTGGATGGTTTTGAACCCAATACGGGTGTAATTCTCCTAGCTGCGACTAACCGTCCTGAAGTCCTCGATCCGGCTTTGTTGCGTCCTGGTCGCTTCGATCGCCAGATTGTGGTAGATCGTCCCGATAAAATCGGGCGGGAAGCGATTCTCAGAGTCCATGCGAAACAGGTGCAGTTAGCGGCAGATGTCGATCTAGGCAAGTTAGCAGCTCGCACCCCTGGCTTTGCTGGGGCAGATTTGGCGAACCTGGTGAATGAGGCAGCACTGCTTGCAGCACGAAACAGCCGCAATGCCGTGACGATGGATGACTTCAACGAAGCGATCGAGCGCGTCTTGACGGGACTAGAGAAAAAGTCTCGCGTGTTGAATGAGATGGAGAAAAAAACGGTTGCCTACCATGAAGTCGGTCATGCCTTGATTGGGGCGCTGATGCCTGGTGCTGGCACAGTCGAAAAAATCTCTGTCGTGCCGCGCGGCGTAGCTGCTTTGGGCTACACACTGCAACTGCCAGAAGAAGACCGCTTTTTAGTTACCGAGGGTGAAATTCGCGGTCGGATCGCTGCCTTGTTAGGTGGACGGGCAGCAGAAGAGTTGATTCTCGGTCAAGTTTCAACTGGTGCGAGTGACGACATTCAAAAAGCCACCGATTTAGCCGAGCGGTTCGTTACCCTCTACGGCATGAGCGATGAACTGGGACCGATCGCTTTTGAGAAGACGCAACAACAGTTTCTCGAAGGTTTGACTAGTCCGCGCCGTCAAGTGAGTGCCAAAGTTACTGAAGCCATCGACCGAGAGATAAAAACACTGGTCGATCGCGCCCACCAGATTGCTTTGACAATCTTAAGCAAAAATCAGGCACTACTGGAAGAGACGGCACAAGTGTTACTGGAAAAAGAAACTCTAGAAGGGCAAGAACTGCGATCGCGACTGCACCGCGTCCAAACTCCAGTAGAGATGGATGAATGGTTGCGTACAGGTAGGCTTCCCCAAGCGGCAGTGTTGATGCCAACGTCGCCCAATGGAGAAGCAAACAAATTCGGTGCAAATCCGAGCTGAAAATCACAAGGAGATTAATTATGAGCGATCGAAGTTGGAAGCATAACGGACTTTACAGAAAATACCGGATTGCTAAGGCGGACGGTTCGCCTCTAGACCCAGAGGCGCGTTACTTTCCACTGCGATACGATGGCACAGACCCTAATGCAGAGCTAGCATTACAGGTTTATGCTGCCAGCGTCAGGGCGTATAATCCAAAATTGGCAGATGACATATTAGCAGCCCTGAAAAATCCGGCTGAGGCTCCCCAGCCGTAGTTCAACACGCCAACTTTCCCTGGCAGGAGCAATTGATGCAAGAAACGATAACATTGGCATTTCTGGGCGATGTCATGCTAGGTCGAGGAGTGAATGAAGAAATTCTCTATCGCTCGCCAGAGTCTTTCTGGGGCAGCGTCCTACCTATTTTGCAAGGGGCAGATGCCGCGATCGCCAACCTAGAATGTGCCATCACTCACCAGAGCAGCGAGGAGTGTTGCCGCACGGCAAAGGTGTTTCACTTCCGCGCCGATCCAGCAGCAGTAAAAGTGCTTCGCGCTGGCAATATCCAATTTGTCAGTTTGGCAAATAACCACACCCTAGACTTTGGCGATCGCGGATTACTAGATACTCTACATCACTTGGATGCAGTAGGCATTCGCCATGCTGGTGCTGGTCGCAACTTACACGAAGCAGCCACCCCCATATTACTCGATATTAACGCTCTGAAAGTTGGGATAATTGCCCTAACGGACAACGAGCCTGCCTTTGCTGCTGCTTCAGATCGTCCAGGGACGCGCTATCTGCCAATCCGTAGCGATCGAGTCACGTTATTGTTAATTGAAACAGCAGTAGAGCAGTTACGAGCTGCCGGAGCTAGTTTAGTTGTCCTATCCGTCCACTGGGGACCGAATATGGTGACTGCACCAACGCCCCAATTCCGTCAGTTTGCCCGTGCAGTTGTAGATTGCGGTGTGGACTTGATTCACGGACATTCAGCTCACCTGTTCCAGGGGATGGAATGCTATAAACGCGGTTTAATCTTGTACGACACTGGGGATTTCCTCGATGACTACGCCGTCGATCCGGTATTGCGTAACGACCGATCGTTTGTGTTTTTAGTTGAAGCTAACGCTCTCGGTCTGCAACGATTGCGAACGATCCCAGTGCGCCTGCACTATGCCCAGGTCGATCTCGCCAAAGATGAAGAGTTTGCTGCTATTTGCCAACGTATGCGATCGCTTTGTACGGCATTCAATACCCATGTCAAGCAGACTTTAGAGGGGCTGGAAGTTAGTTTGCCGCGATCGCTAGAAGTAACTGCGAATAGTATGAATTTGAACAGGAGTTAACTTTATGTGTTTATTATCCATTGACGAAGTCAAGGTACTGCTGGAACAACGCCAAAATTTCTGTGTTTCAATTTTTCTGCCCACGGTGCGGACGGCGGGACCAGAAATCGAACAGGAACCAATTCGACTTAAGAACCTGTTGAAATTAGCCCAAGAACGCTTAGTCGAACTGGGAATGCGCCATTCAAAAGTACTAGAGCTGTTGCAGCCAGCCCAAGACTTAGAAACTAGTGATTTCTGGCTACACCAAAGTGACGGGTTAGCAATTTTTTGCTCTCCAGAAGTGTTTCGTTACTACCGCCTGCCACTCCATCTCGAGGAATTGGTAGTTGTCAGCAACCATTTCCACATCAAGCCATTGCTACCCCTACTCACCAGCAACGGACAGTTTTACATTTTAGCCCTGAGTCAAAAGGATGTTAGATTGCTTCAGTGTACCCGCGATCGCGACAACCAAATCGATCTGACAAATGTGCTGCCCAGTCTAGCTGAGGTACTCAAGTTCGAGCAGCCGGAAAGACAGATTCAATCCCATCTAGGAACGCCAGGAGCGGCAAGCGGACGGCGAGGCAATCGGGGTGGAGCGACGATCTTTCACGGTCACGGCGCTGGCGATGAGGACGAAAAGGAAAATCTTCGCCTGTACTGTCATCGAGTTGATGAAGCAATACAGCCTTTACTGCATGGCGATCGCGCCCCTTTAGTTCTAGCAGGTGTGGAGTACCTCTTGCCAATTTACCAAGAGGCAAATACTTACCCCTATCTCCTAGATGCGGCAGTAACGGGCAACCCAGAAATGTTGAGTGCCGCCGAATTACGCCAGCAAGCCTGGGCGCTCGTGCAGCCTTACTTTTTGCAGGAACAACAAGCGGCTGCTGACCGCTACAGACAACTGGCAGGCACGGGGCAAATTTCCCAGGATGTTAGAGAAATAGTCTCAGCCGCCTATTATCAAAGAATCGATTGCTTATTTGTTGCTGTTGGCGCACAGCAGTGGGGGACTTTCGTTGCGGACACCAATACGATCGATTTCCATGATGGTGCTGAACCTGGCGACGAGGATTTGTTAGATGTCGCTGCAAGGCACACTCTCCTTAACGGTGGCACAGTTTATGCTGTGGAACTGGAAAATCTGCCTGATGAAAGTCCAGTAGCTGCAATCTTCCGCTACTAAGACTTGCTTGTAAGTCACTTTCTATTGACTTCATATCGAGCGATCGCGCTGCTCCTGGCTCAATGTCACCGATCGCATAGCTAGCAGCTTTTCACCGTTTTTCGATGCGGGTTCCTCAGACTTGCTTTCTCATCTCACGATCGAGCTAGTTGCTTTTTAACAGATAGTTGCAAAATCAATACGAACAAACTTGACTCGAGCGCGCTTCGGAAATTTCTGAAGAAGTGTTAAACTCCCTAGAAGTGGGAATTCGATCCTTTCGATTTCTGCTTAAAACGATGCAATTGAACAAGAGGTAGCATCAATTGCAAAAAGATGCATTTAGAAGGATGGTAGATGAAATTGGACTGAGGATTCATCATTGGCAGTAGGACAAATATGCAAACCGAAATTATCAAGCTGCCATCAAGTTTACGAGCGTTTAAGTCAAGAAATTACCGTCTCTTTTTCATTGGACAAGGCTTATCTCTCATTGGAACTTGGATGACACAGATAGCTACAATCTGGCTAGTTTATCAGTTAACTAACTCAGCATTGTTACTAGGGGTCATCGGATTTGTTAGTCAAGCTCCCAGTTTGATTCTCGCTCCTTTTACAGGATTTCTAGCCGATCGATGGAATCGCCATCGGCTATTGATTGTTACTCAAGCTCTCGCTATGCTCCGGTCTTTAGTGCTAGCAATTCTAACCCTGACAGGTCAAGTCAATATTTGGCATCTACTGATTCTCAGTATAATTCAAAGTTTAATTAATTCCTTTGATATGCCAATTCGACAGGCTTTTGTCCCAGAGATGGTTGGAATTAAAGCAGATCTCGATAACGCGATCGCGCTTAATTCCTCCCTAACTAGCAGTGCTCGCTTGTTAGGACCTGCTATTGCTGGCTTGCTGATTGCTGCTGCTGGAGCAGGTGCATGTTTTCTCATTGACAGCATCAGCTATGTTGCTATCATTGCTGCTCTTTTAGCCATGAAGGTTACTCCTGGGCAAACAATAGCTGAAACTACCTCTCCCTGGCAAGAATTGCAAGCTGGCTTTACCTACGTCTTTAGTTCCCTACCGATTCGGTCAGTTCTGCTATTGCTAGTTTTAGTTAGTTTTCTTGGTATGCCCTATATCTCCCTTGGTCCTATCTTTGCTAAAGAAGTTCTTCAAGGTGGCTCAGATACCTTTGGGTTTCTGATGACAACCGCAGGTATTGGTGCTTTATTAGGTGCTGTTTATCTGAGTTTTCGCAATAGTGTCAGGGGCTTAGAAAAATTAGTGTTCTTGTTACCTACTGTTTTAGGAATTGGCATTATAACTTTTTCTCTTTCTCCTATCCTGTGGCTATCTTTACTCCTCATCTTTTTCATTGGTTTCGTTTTAGCGATTCTGAATGCTGGTAGTAATACAATCCTGCAAATGTTGGTAGAAGACAATAAGCGAGGTCGAGTTATGAGTTTGTATACTATGGCATCTACGGGTATGCTTCCACTAGGAAACTTATTTGCTGGTGGACTAGCTAGTCAGATAGGAGTTCAAAACGCACTGATTATTAATGGCATATTTTGTATTACGATCTCGCTAGTTTTTGCTAATCGTGTTGCAGTAGTAGGATACGCAGTCAACCAAGTTATGAAAAATTAAGCAAGCATCAAAAATTGAGAATAGCGCTTACTAGCTCATAATTTAGATCTGACGGAGCGACGAAATACCTTGAAAAGCTTATGAGTTAAAGAGTGCAGCAAATTATGGTAAGAAAAGATAGGTCTAGTATTTGCAAGAAGACCTATCAAATGAAAATGCTACCTGTATTTTATCAAACACATCTACAAAGTCAACTTAGTCTCGCTGAGTTGCTCTTTCTAAAAATTCTGCTTAATCTTCTGCAATCAATCAAAAAAGTGAGTTTAGAAGGTTTAGCAAATGCTTTGCCGATGCCGATTAAATTTGAAAGCAGAAGAAAGAGAATCCAACGATTCCGATCGTTACCTTCTCTAACAATCGAGAAGATTTGATTTCCCATAGTGACGGCATATTTAGAGACTTATTTTCCCTCCAATCAAATAATTTATCTAGTGATTGACCGGACAAACTGGGGGTGTATAAATCTACTGATGTTTAGCATGGTTTGGGACAACCGAGCCTTTCCCATATATTTTGAATTGTTACCAAAATTGGGCAATAGTAATCTTCAGGAGCAGAAAGCAGCTCTATCTCAAGTCATCCCAGTTTTGAAAAATTATCGAGTTTGTCTGTTGGGAGACCGCGAATTTTGTTCGGTTCAACTAGCACACTGGCTCTGGGAGCAGAATTTATCCTTCTGTTTGCGTCTAAAGAAAAACGAATTTGTTCAGGTCAAAACGGAAATTTGGCTACAGTTAAATGATTTCGGCTTAACCCCAGGAGCTGGTTGACTGACAAAACTACGAGGCAAAAGAAAAATTCCTGACTTGAAACTCGCGTTCGAGAAATTTTCGAGTTTGTTTTTGAGAAGCAATTGCCGGCTCTGGAGCGACATCTCCACAAAGACAAAGAGTAGGAAATAACCGCCATCCGCGAGACAACACACCCTTAACCCACTCCCAACCAATCCGCAAATAGCTGTTGCCTCTAAAAGTATGACAATCAACTAAACGTCGTCTACCTGTTTTGACAACTTCTTGTCCTTGAACAGTTAAAAATAGGGTAGTGGGTCATTTGGTATGAGTGTTGCCATTATTTTTGGCAATAATCGTCCGCCGAAGAGGACGATGTGTACAGGCACCAGAACCACCAAGAGAGTGAAATCTTTGACGCGCTCTGTCTCGACGTTGCGCTCGTAATCC
>NZ_JBOFLP010000302.1:0-12143 GCF_051657925.1 Chroococcidiopsis sp. | reverse complement strand
AATTATTGCTGTGGTGGAAGGGTGTCAACTACACGGAATACAAGATTGATGGTGATGATGTAGCTAGAAATACAATGGCAGAACGCGCCAACGGACGGCGCACCGTTCCGCAAATCTTCATCAATAACGAGCATGTCGGTGGCTGCGACGATATTTACAAACTGGATAGCGAAGGCAAATTAGATCCTCTCCTCGCTCAGCCAGCCTAACATTTGTAGAGACATTTGTCGGGGCGCACGGCTGTGCGCCCGCCGTATCCAGAACACAATATCTAACAGCGTGACAGTTGAAGCCCCAGAATACATCATCCACCGTCAATGGATGCAACGGGCGATCGCCCTTGCCCAAATTGCCGGGGAAGCCGGAGAAGTTCCCGTTGGTGCAGTCATTATCGATTCAAGCAGCAACGTCATTGCTGAAGCAGAAAATCGACGAGAACGAGATAACGATCCCACCGCCCACGCAGAAATTATTGCTTTGCGCCAAGCTGGTAAAACCTTACAAAACTGGCATCTCGATCGCTGTACCCTATACGTTACCCTAGAACCTTGTCCCATGTGTGCGGGAGCGATTGTACAAGCACGAATTGGTTTACTTGTCTATGGTGCAGACGATCCGAAAACTGGAGCTATTCGCACCGTCACCAACATTCCCGATAGCGCCTGTTCCTATCATCGTCTCCCCGTTCTCGCTGGCATTTTAGAATCCACTTGTCGCCAACAACTGCAAGCCTGGTTCCGCCAGAAGAGAGCTGGGGAAGCTGAGGGAACTGGGGGAGAAAAGTAACTGGCACTGGTCACCGATCACTGTTCACTGCTAAAACTGTCCCCTATGTGTAGCGATCGCGACTAAAAAAAATTAGGGTGGAATTAAAGCCATATAACTTTACGTTCGCTTACACACTCGCCACCCTCATGATTCAGCTCGATTCCTCGCACACTGAAATTGGGACAACTAAAAATACCAAGGTGGCTGCAAGCTCTCACGTTTCGCCTTGGTTAACGCCCATAGTCTATCCTATCGGACGGCGCTTGGTCTTACCCTTTTATTTTGACAAGATTGAAGTTAGCGGATGGGAAAACTTGCCAAATGGAGGTCCTGTCATCGTAGCACCTACCCACCGTTCTCGTTGGGATGCGCTCATGGTTCCTGCAATCGTGGGTAAGATTGCAACCGGGCGAGATCCGCGATTTATGGTGTCCATAGACGAAATGAAGGGTATCCAAGGATGGTTTATTAGCCATCTCGGAGGGTTTGCTGTTGATGTGAAGCGTCCATCCATTAGTACTCTCAGACATGGCGTAGAATTACTACAACAAGGAGAAATGCTAGTCATTTTTCCTGAAGGTGGTGACCTGAAAAAAAATCGTGAGTGTACGCTGAATTCTCTTCAACCTGGTTTAGCTCGCCTAGCACTACAAGCCGAATCAAGTCAGCCAAACTTAGGTGTCAAAATATTACCGCTCGGTATTTACTATAATCCTCCCACCGTACCGTGGAGATCTCAGGTTAGGATTAGTATTGGTTCTCCTATCCAAGTAGGAGATTACAGCACGGGTTCGATTAAAAAAGATGCGAAGCAATTGACACAAGATTTAGAACTAGCACTTCAACAGTTGGGCAGTAAGACGCAAGCAATCGTAGAGACGCAAGCAACCGTAGAGCAAGACAGCGCTCCTTCCCTATACTCTGAAAGAAAGGAATCTTTTATTTAAAACAATAGCTTCAGGTATCGCAGCTGGGGAACAAACTCAAAAGTCAAAAGTCAAAAGTTCAGGAGAAAAGTGGAACATATCTAAACTCTCCCCTGCTCCCTGCTCCCTGCTCCCTGATAACTGCTCCCTGCTCCCTGCTCCCTGCTCCCTGATAACTGATAAGATACCCGAAGTTCAAAATCGGTCTTGTGTTTTTTAGCGCACGGAATTAAGCCATGATTTCTGCTGGAACTCAACGCTTCCTTTACCATAGCTGCATAACATTATTTTCGGCGATCGCAGCTATGACTTTGCTGTCCCCAACTTACGTCCAGGCGCAAACGCCGCCAGCACCAGCAACTCCTAACCAAGCTCAACCTATCGATCCAAAAAATCCTAACATCATTCAACCTTCTGCCCAGAATAATAGCGTTTTGAGCGTGGCTGGAGGTCAACGGCTGATGTCGGAAGCTAGCAGCGCTATCTCCTCTCAAAACTACGACACAGCGGTGAAAAAGTTGCAGGAGGCGCGTCAGGTTTTCAATCAAATGTCTAATTTCTACCAACAGCTAGCTGGTAACTTTCAGGGTATTGACAATCGCGTTGCCGATAGCCAGCGTAAGAAAGCATTGGATACTGCCCAAATGCGCGATGATGCGACTTACCAACTGGCATTGGTACATCGAGCGCAAAACAAGCCAGAACTTGCCGTACCGCTGCTGGTTCAGATTGTTAACAGTCAAAACCCCACTAGAGATTTGGGCAAAAAAGCTTATCAACAGCTATTCGAGTTAGGATTTGTTGACGCGCCTTTTCCTCGTACTGGCGATACTGGTAATGCGCCACAACGGAGTGAAGCTAAGCCTCCCGAACAATCTACACCAAAACAGTAGCGAAGGGGCGATCGCCCATCTATCCTTAGAAATAGTTAAATTAGAAAAGAGTTCAGCAATTAGGAATTGAAATGATTAGTCCTCAGCAAGTTGAGGAAATGATTAAGGTAGCGATCCCAGATGCCCAAGTTCAAGTACAAGACTTGACTGGGGGTGGAGATCATTACCAAGTAGTAGTCGTTTCTTCCCAGTTTGAAGGTAAGGGACGAGTACAACAGCACCAACTCGTCTACAGTTCCCTCAACCAAGCAATGTCATCAGAAGCTATCCATGCTCTAGCACTAAGGACTTACACACCCCAAGCTTGGCAAGCTGTCAGCCAAGTGGTGTAAGCTGGCTTCTCCCATAATTCTACTAGGCGCTAATACCTCATCCTCAAGACTAGGAATAACAACTATGACTCCAGAATTGAAAGAGCGACTCGATAATCTCGTTCAACAAAACAAAATCTTGGTTTTCATGAAGGGCAACAAATTGATGCCTCAGTGTGGTTTTTCTAACAATGTCGTGCAAATTCTTAACACTCTGGGAGTTCCCTTCGAGACTGTTGACGTTTTAGCAGACTATGACATCCGACAAGGAATTAAAGAGTATTCCAATTGGCCCACCATTCCTCAAGTTTATGTTAACGGTCAATTTGTGGGCGGCTCTGATATTCTGATTGAAATGTACCAAAGTGGCGAGTTACAACAGATGGTAGAAGTCGCGCTTGCTTCTTAACAATTAACGATTTGGATAGAAATGCATATAGGGGCGTACAGTTGTATGCCCCTACTCATTTGCTACAAAGTTTATTTTTAATTGTTGGCAATTTTTAGCCAATTTTAAGCATCAGCATAAATAGCTGACCGATCTAAGCTTGACCTTACCCGCTCGGAAGAAGCCCAATTTAATTCAAAATTCAAAATTTTGATTTGATTTTCCACTGAATCCTATTTCGAGCCAATCTACAATAACTTAACGGTAGTCTGATTCTGGTTCTGGCTGAACCGGCATTTCAAAGTTATACGGATCGTATAGAAAGCGGGTTGCTTCTTCCTCTAAACGATGAATTAGATAGGGTTCGAGGATGTTGGAATGCCTCATGGCTGCAAGATAGCCGTCTAAATACAAACGTAAATCGTCCGTGCGATAGCCTCTTTGCCACATTTCGACCAGGGCATCGGTCAGTTTTTGATAGTGGCGAATTGTTTGAGTATCTTGTAACATAGCGCAAGATGAAGGGATCGAATGTGCCTTGAAAATGTGTTTCTTAAAGGGATTTGCCAGGATGGAACTTTTAAGTTGTCTTCTCTAAGCTGAGTTTTTCAAGCAGCGATCGCTGAACGAGCGACATAGAAATTATGAATTTCTTCTTAGTAAGAGTGTATTCAGTTTTAGCAAGTCGATTTTAGCGTGAGTCCTCTATACTAACTAATAGTCGAACAATTACTGTACTGTATATAATTTTTGTCTCATTTATTTCATCATAGACTAAATTAATCCCAAAAAGTTTGTATCTCTAGGGCGATTTTGACTGGGTGTCGGTCTTGACCAATTTGCAGTTAGATGCTTAAGCTATCGCTCGAGTCTCAGAATATTAAGTTTTTTTAAGTTGATTTTTAGAAAAACATGGTAACCGATGTCTGTTCGCTCGTCAAGACTGCTAGAGAGTTGATACTGAGGTAGCAGCTGTTACAAAAGCTTGACACAGGCTTTGATACCTTGAGAGTCACGTATAAAAGGAATCTTGCACCTGTGACCTCGGTTTGTATAGAAATTGTAGAGGGAAATCCACATCTGCGATCGCTACTCAGTTGGCACTTACAACAGGTAGGCTATCGAGTATATCAAGCAGCTAGTCTCTATCAAGCGCGAGACGTATTTTTAACGCGCCAGCCCACACTGGTAATTCTCGATGCTGAATTAGCTGATGGTGACGGGACAGAGTTTTGCCGTTGGCTACAGCAACAGCAGCAACCACTGATTCTGATGCTATCTGCCCGCAACACCGAAGCAGATATTGTCACTGGCTTAAAAGCAGGAGCAGACGATTACTTGTGCAAACCCTTTGGGATGCAGGAATTTTTAGCGCGAATCGAAGCGCTGATTCGCCGTCAACGCACGCCAGCCGCACCAGCTTACTTGGACTACGGCACTTTGCAAATAGATCTAGTCCAACGTCGCGTTTACTTCAAAGGTGAATACATCGACCTCACGCCTCAAGAATTTAGTTTACTTTACGTCTTGGCTCAAGCTGGAGGTTTACCCCTCAGCCGCTCCGAATTACTGCGGCGTGCTTGGCCTGATGCTATAGATAATCCCCGTACCATCGATACTCACGTCTTGTCATTGCGGAAAAAAGTCGAAATCGATCCGCGCCAACCAAGCTTAATTCAAACTGTGCGTAATGTAGGGTATCGCTTCAACGCCGAAATTCTCAAAGCCAACAGCGTACAGCCAACCGACATTTCCCAACGCCAAACCGCAAATCACCACTCCCCTTTAGAAGAAACGAGGGAGAAGTCGGAAGTCACAAGTCAGAAGTCAGAAGTGTTTCACTAATTCGATCTGAATTTTCGTAATCTGAAGATCTAAAATTTATGTCCTACCAGTCAAGAACTAACTTCAAAAAAGTAGTACTACCTAATGGTATGGAAATATTTTGCCTTCAGAAGGAAGAAATCTTTATTATTTACGATCAGATCCAGGAGTATTTCAGAAATGGAATTGAGCTAAAAGCAGGAAATACTGTATTTGATGTAGGCGCTAATATAGGAATGTTTTCTTTATGGGTAGATCGATTATGTGCTGGGAATGTTAGCATCTATGCTTTTGAACCTATGCCAGAAGTTTTTCAAGTCCTAGAGGAAAACAGCAAATCTTGTCAGTCAGAAAAGATAAAAGTCTTACCGTATGGGCTTTCAAGGTCTTCAAAAACTCAAATATTTAGTTACTATCCTAATTTGACATCCATATCTACAGCATATTTTGATGAATCTAAGGAGGAAAAAGACAAATTCAAAAAAGCTGCTATGCAAAAAATTACCAATATACGAAATAGCTCAAATTTATCTTCACCTTTATCCTGGTATACTAAAATCCCCCGCTTTTTATTATCATTTATTCTCGATATTAAAGTAGAAAAAGCTTTTCAATCGCAGCAAGTTACATGTCAGATGAAAACCTTATCTGAAGCGATAAGCGATTGGGGAGTTCAACAAATTGACTTACTCAAAATAGATGTAGAAAAGAGCGAACTGGATGTCCTTTTAGGAATTGCCGAGGCGGATTGGGCGAAAATCAAACAGATCGTATTAGAAGTACACGATTTAGATTGCCGAGTTGAGAAAATCACATCACTTTTAAGCAGCAAAGGATTTAGCGAAGTTATTGTAGAACAAGAAAACTATCTGAATGATACTGAGATTTTTAATATGTATGCTTTACGAAGCAAGAGTAATTTGTAGGGTACGTGGTTCGCACGCCGTACAATGAATTTATACTTTTGACCGCCACCGTTGCACAATAAGAAAGAGCAGTGGCATGAAATTGGGTTATGTCTTCAATTGGTGTGGCAGTCGTTGGAACGGGTTTTGGGCAAAAAGTTCATTTACCTGGGTTTAAGGCTCATCCTCGGACGCAGGTTGTAGCAGTGTATCACCGCGATCGCGACAAAGCTCAGGCGATCGCTCAAACTCATAATATCCCCCATGCGAGTCCTACGCTAGAAGAGATTGTCGCTCTACCAGAAGTCCAAGCAGTTAGCATCTCTACCCCGCCGTTTCTACATTACGAAATGGCAAAGACAGTATTGCAAGCGGGAAAGCACCTGTTACTAGAAAAACCCACCACGCTCTCAGCTACAGGAGCGCGAGAGTTGTATCACATAGCTAAAGCTAACAATCTCGTCGTTACCCTAGATTTTGAATATCGCTTCGTCCCTGCATGGCAAAGGTTAGCTGAATTACTAGCGGAAGATTATGTGGGTAAAAAACGACTGATTAAAATTGATTGGTTGGTTCCCAGTCGCGCCGATGCTTCCCGCCCTTGGAATTGGTATTCTCGTAAGGATATGGGAGGTGGGGCTTTAGGGGCGTTGGCTTCCCATACTTTTGATTACATGAATTGGTTGTTTGGTGCAGCACAAAAACTTTGCGCTCAGCTCAGTACTAGCATTCCTTTACGGCTCGATCCTCTGACGGGGGAAATGAAGCTAGTAGATGCTGATGACACTTGTTTGCTGATGCTAGAGCTAGCAGACGGTACGCCTTGTCAAATTAGTATTAGTTCGGCAGTATATGCCAATCGCACGCACTCAGTAGAAGTGTATGGCGATCGCGGTACTTTAGTATTGTGCAGTCAAAATCAAAAAGATTACGTCCACGGCTTTCACCTCTGGGCTGCTTCCGCCGGACAACCGCCAGCAGAATTGGAAATTCCAATGCGATTGGGATTTGACAAAACCTATACAGACGGACGCATCGCTCCATTTATTCGCGTAGTTAACCAATGGGTGCAAGGAATTGATAGCGGAGAATCCCTAATTCCTTCCATTCGCGAAGGTGTTTACTCGCAATTGTTAATGGATCTCAGCCATGCTTCTCACCAACAACGCAGTTGGGTAGACGTACCAGATTTAGATACATATCTGACTAGTAGCTAAAAGTCCCCATCTGCGTCCATCCGCAATTAAATTATTCCCACCCAGATGTCGTAGCGAGTATTTGGTAGATACGGGTTTATCGACAATCTCTATTTCCCTATCAAGATATAAACAAACTCGCCCTCACATTACAAAGATATTTGTGACAGAAAATTTATTTAAATTGAATTTTTTATAAAAAGTTTATAATCCTTCAAAATTAGCTCATATTAATTAAGATACAAAACGCGATCGCGCGGAATTTTGTTTTGCCGAACATGATACACTTTCCCGAAGAATAAAGATTGAATTGTAGGTGCGGGTTCGCCCAGATCTCGATCTGAAACAAAAAATATTTGGTAAACCAGCCCTTACAGGTTTTATAATCTAGGGAGGATAAGGGGTCAGAATTCAGGTAGGCAGAAGGACTTTTTCATACATCGCGGGAGCGACATTTAGATAATACCAAGACGGTCGATCGCCAAAAAATCAAAAGAGCGATCGCATCTCTATTGCTGCTCCCGTCATCAACTTAGGAGAAGCAATATGGTCATCGATTTTCAAGCTCAAGGTATCGACATTACCCGTCTAAAAGAACCAGCAATTCATACTTTTAATCAAATTCAACCGCATGGAATTTTAATTGTTTTAGCAGAACCGGATCTGACAATTTTACAAATTAGTAGTAATGCGATCGCCACGTTCGGAATTGCTGCCGAACAAATGTTACAAAGACCTTTATCAGAATTTATCGATCCTTTTCAGTTAGAAAGAATTCAGACTGGCTTAACCGCAACAGAAGATCTCGATATCATCAATCCCGTTAAGTTATGGGTACGGAAGAAGGGCGATGAATATTCTATATTTGATGGCGTATTTCACCGTAATATAGAAGGATTTCTAATTTTAGAACTAGAGCCAGCGCTAGCCCAAGAAAATATTCCCTTTCTCAGTTTTTACCACTTAGCTAGAGCATCTATTAATCGCTTAGAAGAAACTTCAAATCTGAGAGAGTTCTGTCAAATTATCGTCCAAGAAGTTCGCAACGTGACTGGCTTCGATCGCGTCATGTTGTATAAATTCGATAACGACGGACATGGTTCTGTCATTGCTGAAGAAAAACTCGATAGCATGGAACCATATTTGGGACTACACTTTCCTGAATCTGATATTCCCAGACCAGCCAGAAAACTATTTGCATCTAATTGGATTCGTTTAATTCCTGATAGTCACTGCGAACCTGTAACCCTCGTACCAGCAATTAATCCAATTAGCAAAGAACCTACAGAACTGACGAATTCCATTCTTAGAAGTGCCGCAGCTTGTCATTTTGAATATTTACACAATATGAATGTAGGTGCTTCGCTGACGATCTCGTTAATTAAAGACCAAAAACTTTGGGGTTTAATTGCTTGTCACCATCAAACACCCATGTATGTTTCTTACGAATTACGCAAAGCGTGCGAATTTTTGGGACGGATGGTATTTTCTGAAATTGCTTCTAGAGAAGAAACGGAAGATTTTGCCTATCGGCGACAGCTGGCTTACGTGCAGTCAGCTTTAGTTGAATACATGTCCCAAGAAGAGAACTTTATTGATGGTTTGATTAAACACAAACCAAATCTTCTTAACTTAGCTAATGCCCAAGGTGCAGCAATTTGTTTTGGCAATACTTGTACGACAATTGGTAAAACTCCCGCAGCAGAAGACTTAAATTTCTTAGTTCAATGGCTGAAAAATAACGTTCAAGAAGAAGTGTTCTACACCGATTCTTTAGCGCAAGTTTATCCCACTGCGGAAAGATTCAAACATGTTGCCAGTGGCTTATTAGTAATTCCAATTTCTAAGCGCAATTACGTATTATGGTTCCGTCCCGAAGTGATTCAAACAGTGAATTGGGGCGGCGATCCTCATAATGCTTACGAATTGAATCAAGAGAATGGACTGCGATTGTGTCCGCGCAAATCTTTCCAATTATGGCAAGAAACAGTCAGCCTCACGTCTTTACCCTGGAAACAAGTAGAAATTAAAGCGGCGCTGGAACTCAGAAAAGCAATTGTCAATATCGTACTGCGCCAAGCTGACGAATTAGCACAATTAGCCGCCGATTTAGAAAGATCGAATGCCGAATTGAAAAAATTTGCTTACGTTGCTTCCCATGACTTACAAGAACCGCTAAATCAGGTAGCAAATTACGTCCAATTGTTAGAAATGCGCTACCAAGCACAACTTGACGCAGACGCGAAGGAATTTATTAATTTTGCTGTCGAGGGAGTCAGCTTAATGCAAACCCTGATCGATGACGTGCTGGCGTATTCTAAAGTAGAAATGCAGGGAGTTGAGTTTGAACTTACGGAAGTCGATACGGCTTTAGATCGCGCTTTAGGTAATTTAAGACAACGCATTACTGAAAGTGGGGCGAAAATTAGCCGCGATCCATTACCGACTGTGATGGCAGATAGCACCCAATTGATGCAATTGTTTCAAAATTTAATTGGTAATGCAATTAAATTCCGCAGTGACAAACCACTAGAAATTCACATCTCGGCACAGCGTCAAGAAGAGGATGAGTGGCTGTTTGCAGTACGAGATAATGGGATGGGTATCGAACCACAATTTAGCGATCGCATCTTTGTGATCTTCCAACGCTTGCACCCACGAGACGAATATCCAGGTACGGGAATGGGTTTAGCAATCTGTAAAAAGATTGTCGAGTGTCACCGAGGACGAATTTGGGTGGAGTCGCAACTTGGGGCTGGAGCAACATTTTATTTTACGCTACCCGTAGGAGGGCGCGATCGTGAGCGGAGAAACGGACGCAAAACACAAAACGATCTTTTTGGTAGAGGACAATAGAGCAGATGTCCGTTTAATTGAAGAGGCATTGAAAGACAGTTCCGTACCGCATCAAGTGATGTCGGTAAGGGATGGAGTCAATGCGATCGCATTTTTGCGTCAAGAGGGCGAGTATGTTGACGCACCTCGCCCTGACTTAATCTTGCTCGATCTCAACTTACCCAAAAAGGATGGGCGAGAAGTCTTGGCAGAAATTAAAGCCGATCCTCAACTCAAAAGCATTCCTGTTGTCGTCCTCACGACTTCTCGGAACGATGAGGATATCGCCCATAGCTATGCTTTGCACGTCAATTGTTACATCACCAAATCTCGCAATCTCAGCCAATTGTTTCAGATTGTCAAGGGAATTGAAGAGTTTTGGCTCTCTACCGTTACATTGCCATCAAATCAGTGACCAGTGACCAGTGACCAGTGACCAGCGAACAGTGGAATAGTGACCAGATGTAGTAAGCAATGAATAGTAAAGTTTATGATAAGGCTTATCTATTTACTATTAGGATTGTGAATGCTTACAGGCATCTATGTAACAATAAAAAGGAGTTTGTTCTGTCAAAACAATTACTTAGAAGCGGAACTGCAATTGGGGCAAATATCGCAGAAGCAAACGGAGCCATGTCTTCAGCAGAGTTTTGAGCCAAAATATCAATAGCTTATAAAGAATGCTTGGAGACAAAATACTGGCTTTCTTTACTAAAGGACACAGGCTACTTTAACGAAAAAGCCTTTGACAGCATTTATCAAGATGCAGAAGAACTCAGCAAAATGTTGTGGCAAATTCTCAAAACGAGCCGAGAAAATGGGAGCTGATAACTAGTCACTAGTCACTGGTCACTGGTCACTGGTCACTGTAAAAAAGGAGGGGGAAAAACCAGAAAACTATGCTTGCCAGTTTAGTAAAAGTCTTGTTAATTGAAGATAGTTTGGCAGAAGCCAGATTTTTACAAGAGATTTTGCGGCAAGCCAATCTCAGACACTTTCATCTGGTACATGTCAAGCGATTGGGAGATGCCTTAGCAGAACTGGATCGAGGGTTAATATCATCACAACCCTACGATGCAGTTTTACTAGATTTGACTCTTCCAGATAGCCAAGGGTTGGCATCTTTACCTCTACTACTACAACAAGCACCTAGCTTACCGATTGTCGTTCTGACGAATATGAACGATGACGAATTAGCAATTGAGGCGGTGCGACAAGGGGCGCAAGACTATTTAGTTAAACGGCAGATCGATGCTAAATTATTGGTACGATCGCTATGTTATGCGATCGAGCGCAAGCAGGCAGCAGAAGCTTTACAAGCCAAAAATCAAGCATTAGCAACCCAGGTGCAGGAAAGTGCAGTTGAGTTAGACAAAGCTAAGCAACTAAATCGATTTAAATCTGAATTTGTTTCGATGCTGTCACATGATTTTCGCAGTCCACTAACAACTATTCTTTTAGCAACTGGACTACTACAAAATAGCGAAAAAAAATTAACTGAAAAACAAAAAATAACCCATTTTCAACATATTAATGCTGCGATTAGAAATATGGCGCAGATGTTGGATGAAGTTTCTCTAGCGGGGAAAGCTGAAGCGGGACAACTTCAATGCCAACCTACCTATTTAGATATTCAAGGATTTTGCCAAGAACTGGTTGCAACATTAGAACTGAGTGCAGCCAAAAAACAGATTGCTCTGATTTTCACCTATCAAGGGCAAACAGAAAAAGCATTATGGGACGAAAATCTGCTGCGACATATTTTAGTTAATTTACTCAGCAATGCAATTAAATATTCTGCCGCAGGCAGTAGCGTACAATTTAATCTAATAGCTCAACCAGAAATGGTAACTATTCAAATTCAAGATTGGGGAATTGGTATTCCCAAAGCAGATTTACAACAGCTTTTTCAACCCTTTCACCGCGCCAGCAATGTCGGTAGTACTCCTGGTACTGGGTTAGGACTGGCGATCGCTAAAAAGTGTATTGAAGCCTGCGGCGGCGAGATTTATGTGGAGAGTGAAGTCGATGTAGGAACCACATTTACTGTCATTTTACCCGTGGTCTCCGTACCAATCTAAATGCATTCGCCATCAA